>CAYJRP010000033.1:0-7682 GCA_964372675.1 Candidatus Woesearchaeota archaeon
TAGAAAAAGATAACTTTTAATAGGCTTCATTGAGTTTTAAAATTGTAATGGGCCTATAGTTTAATGGACAGAATGCGCGGCCTCGGACCGTGCGATCGAGGTTCGATTCCTCGTAGGCCCATTTACTTAAAATAGTTGTAAAGGATTTTGGCGTTTTTTTCTATAAACGCAGAATGGATGTGGGACGACTCAAAGGCGTTGGCTTTTGTTTTTTCATATTCCACTTTTTCTTTATCTAGGAACTGCTTGATTTGCATTAAATCTTCTTTTTTTATGTGCAATGTAATTAATGCTTCCAGGAATTGTATAAACTGATAATGAACTTCCCGATACTTTTTTAGTTTATCCCAATTTGCTTTTACCCATGGGAAGAATATTTTAGTCATTTTAGGATTGACTCCGGAATAAGCAAATACTGTTGCCAGGTCCTGGGTTCTTATTTTGCCAGAGAGAGCGAAATCCAAAGCAGACTTTAGCAATTTAGGGCTATCAAACTTGTACATTGCCGCCAGCACCTTTACTTTTTCTTCCAGGGATGGGGGGACAAGATATGTTTTTTTCAAATGATTGTAGATTTTAGAATTTCCGTGCCTTGCTGCTACACCATACACTGCTCCGCTTATATCCGGATGAAGGCTTTTTGGGCTTTTTACTTTAGCAAAAGCAGATTTTATTATTTTTTCATCGCCTATAAATGAAAGGAATGAAATGCTTAATGATCTTGATAGGATGTTGTTAATTGGCTCCTTTTTCTTTGGATTCCATCCCAGCTTGAGAAAGTTTTTTGCAAATGGCTCTGCAATATGGAGCTTGAACTTTGGCCATATCTCTTCCCAGAAAGGCTTTTCATTGAAAAGAAAATAAAGAGCATGGATATGAGAATAAATTTCCAGCAAGATGAGGTAATTGTCTTCATTTTTGTATGCTTTGAGCAAATTGAGGTAGGCAGAGACCGGCCTTTCTCCGTATAAGCATAGGCTAAACAAGTCGTTTTCTATCCCCCAGCGGTCAAATGGAGATAATTTTTTCTTTTCTATTAACGGCAAAAGCTTTCTTAACTCTGCATCAGCATATTTTGTCCTATAGAATTCTTTCTGGTTGCTATTTAGCTTCGCATATTTTAGATTAGGGATTTTTATTTTTGCTTTACCAGAACTAAGCAATATTTTTTTAACTCCTTTGTCTGTGCTTATAGTTATTGGAATTATCCATTTTTGACTGCTAGAATTGTTAAACCTTTTTTGCTTTAAGATAAGCTTGTTATTCTTTGCCTCTACTTCTATCAAAGGATAGCCGGGCTGTTTTATCCAGCTTTCCATTATTTGTTTTACATTTGAACTTGAGATTTGAGCAAGAGAGTTCCATAAGTCCGATGCTTCTGCATTTTTGTACTGGTGTTTTTTTAGGTAATTTGATACGCCTTTTCTGAAGTTTTCGTGGCCAAGATAATTATCCATCATTCTTAGGACGCTTCCGCCTTTAGAATAACTGATTTTGTCAAATATTTCTTCTATTTCATTTGGACTGTTTACTTTAACTTCGATTGGGTGTGATGTACGCAAAGAGTCCAGAGCAAACGCGGGGGCTGTTTCGTCGCTTGTGTAGTACTCCCACATGTCGAATTCCGGGAAATAATGGTTTACTGCTTTGTAAGCCATGTAATTTGCAAAACTTTCATTTAGCCAGAGGTCGTCCCACCATTTCATTGTTACAAGGTTGCCAGACCATTGATGCCAGAGTTCGTGAGCAACAACTTCAGCTATTCTTCGCTTTATTCTTGTAGATGTCTTTTTAGGATCAAATAGTAGGATTATTTCTCTGAAAGTTATTGCTCCCCAATTTTCCATTGCTCCTGCCGCAAAATCTGGAATAGCTATTAAGTCCAGCTTTGGCAGTGGATATGGAACTTCAGAATAATCCTCAAAGTATTTAAGGAATTTTTTTGTTATTTCTAGGGCAAATTTTCCATGCTTGCTTTTGCCCGGCGTTGTAACTACACGAAGTCTTGTTTCTTTGTATTTGTCTTGTAGAAACTCGAAGTTTCCTACTGCCAGATATACTAAATATGTAGACATTATAGGAGATGTTTGGAAAGTGACTATTGTCTTATTCTTTTTTGTCGGTATTTCTATATGCACCGGCATGTTTGACACAGCTTTAAAATTTTTATCAATTAATACGGATATGTCAAATGTTGCTTTTTTATCAGGCTCGTCAAAGCAGGGGAAGGCTTTTCTTGCGTAAGGAGCTTCTAACTGCGTTGTAGCTAAATAGTGCGTTTTACCTTTGTATTCGTATTTGCTCCTGTAAAAACCATTTAATTGGTCGTTTAGAATCCCTTCAAATTCTATTGATAGGATTGCATGGTCTGGATTGAGGGTTTCGTTAAACTTTATAATCAATAATTCATTTTTTTTGTCAAGATTTATTTGAGGGATTAGGGTTCTGTGGTGTGACTTTAATGAGATTTTATTAATCTCTAACTCCTTTGAATGTAGGATTATTTTATTTGTTGGCTTTAAGAGGTTTATTTTTATTTCTTCTTTTCCTTTGAACTTGAAGGTTTTTAAGTCTGGCTCAAATAAGAGATTATAGTTAATCGGAATGATGTAAGGCGATAATCTTGAGCTGTCTGACATTTCTATTGTTTGAACTCCAGATTTATAAATTATTTGATAATGTTTATATATTGTCCTTTACTCTTTCGTATATGCAGAAAAGAGAAAAGTTTTATCTCGGATTGTTCAGCGTTCTTGCTGTTTTGGGTTTTGCTGCTTTTGCCTATTCACAGGGCGTAGGTCTTCCTAGCAGCGGGAGCATTCCTAACCCCGGGCATAAGTCAGAGGATATTTTGTGCGTTGGGTGTGTGGATACTGCTAATTTGAAAGATAACTCTGTTACGGGGGCTAAGATTGCCGTAGCCGCAATAACAGATAGCGATATTCAAGAGAGAGCAGTTAAGAGCAGAACTCTTTTAGGCGGGAATGGATGGCGCTTTACTACGGGGGCAACAGCCCTTATAACTAACGTATGGATTTTAGCTTCAAGCACACTTGTTAATTATATGGGAATAACATCCTGGAATGATGCATATGCTGAAATAATCTGCGATCCAATTGTGGATAATGCTGTGCGTGTTTATTCGGGACAGCAACGTGATGGATATATTAAATCCAATCACCAAATAGTTCAACTGACTTCAAATCCTGTAGCTGTTTATCGTGCCGAGCTTGGTTCTACTGTTTATCAAATGCTTGAAGTGCGATCTGATGGAACAAGCCTATCATTTAGGCGAACAGGCGCGGGAAGCGCTTCAGAGCCTTTGTCAAATACATTCGAGTGCCACATTAAAATTCTTTCCCTTTGCGGGCCTTCTGGATGGCCTGTTGCGCAGTCACAGACGTGCCCTTAATCAGCAAAGTTTAATAACAATATTTTCTAATCTGTTTCATGGTAAAAAAGGAAGATAATAAGGGATTAACTGTCAAAAAGGATGAGAATTTTTCTGAATGGTACACTGAAGTTGTGCAGAAAGCTGAACTGGCGGACATAAGATTTAATGTAAAAGGATTTTTGGTTTTCCAGCCTTGGGGGGTTTGGGCTATGGAAAAAATGTACAGCATAATGGAAAAGGTATTGCAGAAAAAAGGGCACAAGCCTTATTGGTTTCCAACAGTAATTCCAGAGAGCAATTTCAAGAAAGAAGCTTCGCATGTGAAAGGATTTACTCCGGAAGTTTTTTGGATTACTCATGGCGGCGATAAACAGCTCGAGGAGAGACTTGCTTTAAGGCCAACTTCAGAAACTGCTTTTTACCAAATGTTTGCTTTGTGGATAAGAAGTTACAAGGATTTGCCGTTTAAGACTTATCAGAGAGCGCAGGTTTTTCGTTATGAGACTAAAGCAACGCGGCCTTTTTTACGCGGACGTGAATTTCATTGGATTGAAACTCACTGCGCTTTCGCAACTCAAGAAGATGCTTTAGAGCAGGCATTAGAAGACATGGAAACAACTAAAGAAGTTTTGCATGACATTTATGCTTTGCCATTTATATTTTTTGAAAGGCCTGCATGGGATAAGTTTCCGGGCGCATACAGAACATTTGCCGCTGATGTTTTGAATCCTGATGGGAAAGTTGTTCAGCAGCCATCTACGCATGTGATTAAGCAAGATTTTGCAAAAGCTTTCGATATTAAATACAAGGATTTTGATGGAAAAGATAAATATGTTTATACTACTTGCTATGGTCCTGCGATTTCCCGCATATTTGCTTCTGTGATTATTGTACATGGTGATGACAAGGGCTTGAGATTTCCATGGGAAATTGCTCCAAAGCAAATAGCAATTGTGCCTATAAGCAACAGCGACAAATTGCTCAAGAAAGCTAAAGAGTTGGAGAAGAAAATTGGAGACTTCGCGGAAGTAATTATTGATACAAGCGATAAAAGCCCTGGTGAGAAGTTTAACACTTGGGAGCTGAAAGGAGTTCCTGTACGAATCGATATCGGCGAGAAGGAACTCAAGGATAAAAAATTGAGTGTGTTTAGAAGAGACTTGAACAAGAAAGAAGTTATTGCTGAAAAAGATTTGCTTAAGTATTTGGATAAAGTAAAGAAAGAATTTACAGTTAATTTGGTTAAAGAAGCTGATAAATTGTTTAACAATAGAATCAGGAATGCAAAAAGCCTTGATGATATGAAAAAATTAATTGATGAAGGGAATATTTTTCGTTGTGGCTTTTGCTCTGTTGACAAAGATGGCGAAAAATGCGCCGAGATTATTGAGAAAGAAACAGGCGCTCAAGTTCGTGGAACAAAGTTTGATGAGGAGAAGGCTTCTGGGAACTGCGTAATTTGCGGCAAGAAAGCGAAGCATGTTGTTTACGTTGCGAGGAGTTATTGATTAAGCCATATTTGCTAAGATTTTCATAACTGCCTTTTAATGCTTTCGGTAAATATCGAAAGCTTTATAAATGATGATCTGCTTTTATCAAAATGAGGAAAATAGAGCAGGTTTACAGGGAAATCTTGTATCAGGCTGTCGAGCGTGATAGCAGGAAGATGACTCAGCTTGAGCTTTCGAAAAAATTGAGCATGTCGCTTAGCACTGTCAATCTGGCCTTGAAAAAGCTTGAGAGAATGAATGCTGTTAGGGTTGAAAAGATGAATTTTTCTGTTGTTGATATTAAGAAGATTCTTTATTTTTGGGCTTCTATTAGGAATTTAGAAAAGGATATTCTATGGAAAGCGAGAGCCGATATGCCTGCCAGGGAAATAGAAAGAAATATGCCTCCGGTTATCTGGGCTGGTTACAGCGCTTATAAATTCAGGTTTAAAGATGTGCCCGCAGATTATTCTGAAGTCTATGTTTATTCGGATGAGGATAAATTAAGCGAAATTAAAAAAAGATTTCCCGAAAACAAGAAGAGCTATAAGAATTTTAATCTGCTTGTTCTAAAAAAAGATGCCAATATGAGCAAATATGAGAAAACAGGCACAATGGGCCAGATATTTGTTGATTTGTGGAATTTAAGGCAGTGGTATGCTGGCGATTTTTTGAAAGCTTTGGAGGAAAGATTGAATGGCTGAATTCTGGGATTCACTGCTGACTGAGAAAAGTTGGAAAATACTGCAGGAATTAGAAAAAGAGCATGATTTTATTTTAATAGGGGGGTGGGCAGTTTACCTCTTAACCAAGCAGAAAAAATCAAAAGATATTGATATTGTTGTAGGCATCAGGGAACTTGAGAAATTAAAATCAGAGGGGTTAAGAAAAAACGACAATTTGAAGAAATACGAAATAAAGAAAGGCGAGATAGACATAGATATTTATGCGGAATATTACTCAAAATTAGTTATTCCGGTTGAACATATAAAAAATTATACGACGAGCATTGAAGGATTTATTACTGCCTCACCCGAGCTGCTTTTAGTGCTAAAGCAGGCTGCTTTCATTGACAGGGAGTTTTCTGTCAAAGGCGAAAAGGACAAAATAGACATTATTTCCCTGCTTTTTTTCGCGAACGTTAATTTCAAGAAATATAATGAAATTTTGGAGAAATACAAGATTATCAAATATTTTGGCTATTTGGTCCGCTTAGTAAAAGAATTTAAAGATTATAATTCCATTAATTTAAGCCCCAGAGGATTAAAGCTTGGGAAAAATAAATTGCTGGAGAAAATGAAGAAATTTTAAAATGGTTGAAATAAAAGCAACTCCTGGAGATTATGTCAAATTTAATTTGGCCAGGAAGGCTGTTGAGGGTTATGTTTTAGAGAGTTATGATAAATCTGTTATTCTTTTGAAATTGGCTTCTGGATATAATATTGGCATTAATAGGGAAAATATTTTGGATTATAAAGTTTTACGGAAATTTAAGCAGGATGAGAAAGAGTTTAAGTTGCCTTCTGGAAAAGGCAAGCCGGTAATTGGCTTGATTGTGACTGGAGGAACAATTGCTTCTAAGCTTGATGCAACTACTGGAGCCGTTAAACCGTTGACTTCTGTTAGCGAATTTGCCAGATTTTATCCTAAACTATTTGCTAAGGTAGGTGTCAAAAAAGTGGAAGTGCCTTTCATGATTGCTTCTGAAGATATGACTCCTCAACACTGGAAAAAGATTTCTGAAATAGCTGTTAAAATGCTGAATGATGGAGAAATAAAAGGAGTGATTATTACTCATGGAACTGACACGTTGCATTATACTGCTGCTGCCCTTTCTTTCTTTTTAAGGAACTTGAATAAACCTGTTGTTTTGACATTTAGTCAGAGAAGCAGCGATAGAGCCTCTAGTGATGCAGATTTAAATTTAGACTGCGCCGCTCAAATGGCTTTATCTGATTGCGCTGAAGTTGTTATTGTCGGACACTCTTCTATGAATGATGATTTTTGTTATGCATTGCGTGGAACAAAGGTTAGAAAGATGCACACTTCTCGCAGGGACGCTTTCAAACCAATAAATACGGAACCAATCGCAAAAGTCTGGTCTGATAAAGTGGAGTTTTTAACAATTAGAAGGCCTAGAAATAATGAAAAAGTTGAACTTGACTATAATTTTAGCGATAAAGTTGCTCTTATAAAGTTTTATCCAGGGCAAGACCCTAAAATTTTAGAGCATTATTTGAAAGAAAAATATAAAGGAATTGTTATTGAAATGACAGGATTTGGGCACGTTAATTCTTCTTGGGTTCCTACTTTAAAGAAAGTGATTAAATCTGGTTTGATAGTCTGCGCAACTGCACAGACGATTTATGGCAAATTAAATCCTAAGGTTTATTCTCCAGGCAGGGAATTTGAAAAAGCAGGGGTTATTTATTTAGAAGATATGCTTTCTGAAACTGCTTTTGTAAAACTTGGTTTTGTGTTGGGGCATAAAAATTGGAAAGGCGCTGAAAAGGTTAAGGAAAAGATGCTTGAGAGTTTTGCAGGCGAGATTAATGAATTGTTGACTGAATAATTAATGTAATTTTTAAGTAGTTAATTCGTAAGCTTTATTAACTACTGTTTTTGTTGATTTTTATGGCAAAACGAATTAATGGCATGGCTAAGAGAGTAATGTATCGGCTTAAACAAGATGGTATGGGCTATAAAGAAATAGCAGAAGTGTTTGGTGTTTCGCACATGAGTGTTTATGGTGCCACGAGGTTACGGGAAAGAACAAACCCTGAAACAGGAAAGCCTTT
>CAYJRP010000034.1:0-7339 GCA_964372675.1 Candidatus Woesearchaeota archaeon
TTGAATTTGCTTCAGAACACCTAGAGCCTCCTCTTGCCCTTGATTTCAAAAAAATATTCTATGATGTTGAAGTCGGCCGTTTTCAGACCATAAAACAATCTTTAGACAATTACTTGGAAACATGGAGAGACTACTCCCCAGAATTTATAGAATCCTTCCATCTAATTGAATCTTCCTTATTCGAGCCTTCAGATGCTCAAAGAGTCATCACTTTAGAAAAAGCCCTTCAAGTAATTCTCGATGGAGTTTATGATAAAATGCTTCGCTATTCAAGGGAAATCCGCTCTCCCTTGACAAACATTTACATGCTTGGAATAATCCTGCCTACTCTTGGCCTTGCCTTGCTGCCTCTTGCAGCAACTCTTTTAGGCGGCGCAATTAAATGGCATCATGTTTTTATTATTTTTAATATAATAATTCCATTCTTTGTATATTACATGACTTCTGAAGTTCTTCTAAAGCGTCCTGGGGGCTACGGAGAAACTTCGGTATTGGAACTAAATCCAAATTACTCCAAGTTTACCTCAAAAAAACCATGGGCAAAAGCATTTCTAATTTCATTTCCGCTATTAGTGATAGGATTTCTTCCATTTTTATTCCAAATAGACTTCCTAACCTCCCTGCTGGGATTAAAAAGTGATTACACTTTCGGAGAGCTCGGCATGCCATTCTTCCAAGATCTTCAAATATTTGACTTCAAAACCCTGGGAACATCAATTGTGGGTCCATTCGGCCTTATGGGAATTCTTCTAAGCCTCTTCATACCTCTTTCAATAGCAATTTTCTTCTCATACTCTTACAGGCAAAAAACAAAAGAACTAATTAAATCAAGAGTAGAAACAAAACAGTTAGAGGCTGAGTTTACCAATTCATTATTCCAGTTGGGAAATCGCTTAGGAGACGGCATTCCAGCTGAAATTGCTTTTGCAAAAATAGCTGAATCAACAAAAGGCCAAAAAACACAAAGTTTCTTTGCATTGGTAAACCAAAATATCCAGCAGCTTGGTATGTCCGCAGAAGAAGCAATATTCAATCCTCAAAGAGGAGCAATAATTTATTATCCGTCCGCTTTAATTTCCACTTCAATGAAAATCCTCGTTGAATCAGTAAAAAAAGGCCTTAAAATTGCAGCCAAATCGCTAATGTCAATTTCAGATTATGTCAAGAACATCCAAAAAATAAATGACAGATTGCGAGACCTATTAGCAGAAGTTGTTTCAGACATGCGCTCTAATATGGTTTTCCTTGCGCCATTGCTGGCAGGAATTGTCGTGGGCCTATCATCAATGATTGCCCTTATTTTAAACAAGCTAAAATCTCTTACAGAACTGGGTTCTGGAGTAAGTGCAGCGGGAATAGGCAACTTTGGAAACATTGTGCAGCTATTTGACATAACAAATATAATCCCGCCTTTCTTTATTCAAATTGCAATCGGGCTGTACTTAATTGAAATTTCATTTATTCTTACCTCCGCCTTGGTAACAGTAGATTCCGGCAAAGACACCTTGCAGGAAAAATCAGAGTTAGGAAAAAATCTCAGAAAGGGCATAGCCCTCTACCTTCTCACTGCCTTAATTTCAATAGTGGTTCTTTCAAGCCTGGCAGCAGTCGCCCTTGCAGGCCTAGGAAGTTAAAATTCAAGAGTGTCAATAAATCAAATATATCTTTATATATTTCAGCTCCAAATAATAACAATGGTCGCACAAGCACTTCCTTCAATTTATAGGCCGGTATGTGAATTTAGAAGCGTTGATGCTCTCAGAGCTAAATTTCTCTGCTTATCGCAAAGAGAAGCAATGGATAAATCAATAGAAGAAATTTTCACAGAAGTTTTATCAGCAGAAGCAGGAAATAGGGAAATGGAAGGAACAAGCCATAGAAGCAGAACTATTGAAGATTCTTATGCATCGCTAAATAGTAAAGATGGCGCAGTCAGTGTCCATGTTACTTATGGGCTGGGCAGACCTTGCGGTTCAAAATCTCCAAGACCCATTGAATATTTAAGATTCCAGCTCGATTTCCTCTCCCAAAATCCCGAAGACGCACAGGAATATGAAAGATTAAAAAGAGTTTTAAGACCTAACGGGTTAAGAGTCTGCAACGAAACACTTGCGTAATGAAACTCCCTATGCCAAGAGCGCAGGACACCATATAGAATTAACAAATACAGAAATATTTTAGAAGCTCGAGGGCATTAAGATTTGATGCTCCATCAAACAAGAGTTATATGCTAACTTAAAGTTTTATCCCAGGCAGGACCTTGAGGTATTACGCTAAAATCACAAAGTTCTTGCGTTCACTGCGGACTAAACTCCGCAGTTTGTGTAGACTTTGGGATGTTCGCAGTGTTACCACAGCTTGAAAGCTGTGGTTTGTGGGAACACTACGACATCAAAACTTCTTGACATTCTCCATCATCCACTTCTTCCATTCAGGAAAAACTCTTTCACTAACAGGCAAACCTAACTCCCGAGTTATATCGTCGCTAATTCTGTGAAACATGTCATTTGATAAAACGTTAAATGGAGCTTCCATCAGCTGAGGCATGTTCAGCTTGCGCGCAACATCAACAATTTCCTGCTTGACTTTCCCGCGCAAAATAATATTGTCCCAGACAGCATCCCAGTTCCCTGCCCATCCTTTGACGCTTCCTGCAATTGACTTGATAATTTCAGAGTCCCCGTTGATTAAATCGTCAGTGGGAACGAGCTCGTCTTTTTCCACGTCGTAACGCAGCAAATCAACAAACCCTTTCTCTTCTTCAGGGTCAGTGTTCCAGTGCTTCCTTACTTCAGCAACCTGCACAACCCTTTTTTTGGAGTGCATTCCGTCAGGAGTCTTTATAGGGTTGGCAACTAAAATTAAGTCGGTTGCCTTGAAGCTTGTCACAGGCACTCCCAAGTCATTTACAACCCTGTCAAAAACTCCGTAAGGCGAGGCTCCATGAATTGTTCCCGCAACAACATTAGCCAAAGCCCCTACTCTCATTGCCTCCCAAAGGGCCTTTGCCTCGTGTGATCTAACCTCCCCGACGATAAGCGCCGAATCCCCAAGGCGCAAACTAGTTCGCACTCCTTCAGCAGCTTCAACTTCTGTAGTTGTCTCCAAAAGTGCGCTGCGCACTTTCATCCTTTGAATATTATATCCAATTTTTCTCATGGAATCTACGGCGAGCTCAAGAGTATCTTCTACAGTAATTATTCTAACCTTAGGCATTATTTCCAGCATTAATGCCCCAAGCAATGATGTTTTTCCGCTTGACCTGGTCCCGCTTACCATAATGGTCCTTCCATTATCCACAAAAAAACTCAAAAGCCCTGCTGTAAAGCTATTAATCATCTTATTCTCAATATACAATGGCAGAGTCCATGGCTCTTCCCTATGCCTTCTCAAAGCGTAAGCAATCCCATTTGGTGAAAGCGGACGCTGAATTGCGGCAACTCTTGCCCTGATGTTTCCAAAAAACAAATCAGTATCCAGAATAGGATTAGCCTCGTCGAGAGGCCTCCCGCTTTGTAATCGAAGCTTGGCCGCCCAAGAATCAGCGTCTTCATAAGAAGGCAGAATGTTTGTAACACATTCTCCGTATTTGGCGTGCCTTACAAAAACAGGATTTTGCCCAACAGGAGAATTCAAATAAATGTCCTGCAAACCAGAGTCCATTAGCAAAACTTCAATCAGCCCAAAACCAATTGTCTGTCTGACAAGTATTTTGGCTAGCCTATTTAGCTCCCTATAATTTAAAGGAATTCCTTTGCTCTGTGATAATTCAGAAACCAAATCTCTGGCAACATTAAAAAACAAGCTCCTTACTTTTTCAGGATCAGTAAATTCTTCTGACCTTGGCTCGTGCTGAAGCAAGACACTTTTTCCCATATTCAAAAGCAAATAATGCTCCTCGCTCAAGCTATACTCGGGAGGCATAATATGATAAAGATATTTTGAATCTCCCTCGCGGCTGAGAATTGTGACAACAATTCTTTCATTGTCAGCTTCTATCTGATACTGGTCAACTAATTCAGCATTGTCAGGAAGCTGCGCCACAAGCCGCGTAAATGTAAAATTAGGGAGCATATTCGGCCTAAAAATAGAGGCGTAAACGCTTCTGTCTCCTGCTCCGTAAGTGTCTATAACATCTGCTAAACTGCTGATTAAGGCAGTTTTTCCAAGCAGCTCCATAAACCTCTCCAAAGTCCTGATATAATTCTGCACAGCTCCGCCGCCTTCAACCCCGGATTTATAAAATTTAATTTTCCTTCCTAATTCCAAATAGCAGGCAACAGGATCCTGCCTAAGCAGTGCAATTAAATAACTTAGCTCTCGTGGAGCAAATTCAATTCCTGCAAACATGCCGAGTTTTTCAGCGGATAAAATCCTCTCTTGTTTAATTAAGAAATTATAAAGTTGCGCAATCTCAATAAGCAATTTGACTTGCTCAAATGGATAGTTGTAGTTTCTCTGCTGCACAAATATGACTCGCCCAATTTCAGAATTTTCAACAAGCGCATCAACTGTTCTAGCCATCACTTCTGGAGAATCAGCCACGCTTGGAACAAAAGGCGCGCCTAAAAAGTTCATATAGAGAATGTTTTCCCCTTCTTTCCTCTCTACTTCAACAGAATAAAGCGGAGCGTTTAATTTGAAAACCATTTTATCATCCTCTTATAGCAATAAATCAAACATCCAATCAATTAAATAGATTTCTATGTCTGAATCAAGCTTTTCTGATAACGATTATAAGTTGCAATTATCCTCTTGCAGTCTCTAACATTAAGCCAGCCCGTTTTAGAGGGGCGATCTCCTCCAATACAGACCATGCCATCTACCTCATCATATTTTAAAGCAGATTTAATAACATCGACAGATGTATAAAAAAACTCAGCACCCTCTTCAGTCCCAACTTCATGCACGATAATTACGCCATTCTCAAATATCAAATAATCTTCTAAGTTTTCATCCGCAGGATTTAAAACATGCGCGACAACCCTCCTTCCAACCAATAGCTCCAACTTCCCAAACTTACGTTCTTTTATTTGGCCAGCCATCTTAAAAAATTAATTTTTCCTCTAAAAGCCCAATCTTATTAAGTAAATAAATTTATTGTCTACCCATTCTTAAACTTCTTTAAGTAAACAAATGTGCAAAAAATCCCTAAAGCGAAAAGCGCAAAAGAAGCCAGATTAAAGCCAGAATTAACTTCATCAGTAACAACATACCCTGTGAAGCTTTGGACTGAAAAAACTATGGAAGCTGTAAGAAAAATAACAATTCCAGAAACAAGCAGCGCCTTAGCAAAAACTGTAGGATTCTTAGCCATTAAAACACCTGTAAAAAGGGGTTTATATAATTATATGGAATGAAGTAGCAAACTATTTTAAACCCCGCCCCCCTTAAGTAAGAATGGACGCGTCCTATCAATCTCCCGAGCAGCAGTATTTTGCTGATGTGAATACAAGGCTTAAAGACATAGAGGAAAAACAAAAACTCCTCAAAGACAGGATTCTTTTAATAGGCAAAAACCTTATAGAAGATAGGGAGAGTATATTCAACGAACTTCAAGAGTTAAAGAAAGTAACATTAAAGGTAAAAGAAGACCAGATAAGAATTCAGGATTTCTTAAAAAGAGTTTCAGAGCAGGCTTCAGAAATGGCTAGGAAAGAAGAAGTCTTAATGCTGCAAAGACAGCTTAACATATTCACCGAGTCTTTAAAACACAGATAAGAAAAAGAATAAAATGGGCGCATTGGAAGAAATAAAAAGCATGCAAAAGCAGGGTTTGTCTGAAAAGCAAATCATAGAAAACCTTCAGGAGAAAGGCTTTTCATATAAAGAGATTTCAGAAGGGCTTGCCCAAAATAAGATAAAATCAGCTATTGAAGAACCATTAATAGACTCACGGCAGCCAGAACTACCTCCATTGGAAAGCCCAAAAGAAGAAGAACTTCTGCAGGCTCCTCAAGAATCTAATATTTATCAAAAAGATAATTTTGAACCTTCTGTCCCAAGTCCGGGTCCTGCAGGAATGCAGAAATCCCTAATGGTTCAAAGCCCGGAAGCATCAAACCAGCAAGTGCAGGAATATTTCCCAGCGCAGCCTCAAGACTATGGCTATGATCAAAATGCTTATCCACAATATGATTACACTTCTCCCGCGCTAAGTGCTGACACAATAACAGAAATTTCAGAGCAGGTCGTATCCGAGCGATTGTCCGATGTAAGAAAGAAAATGGAAAAAATGATTGACTTTAAGACAGCTTTAGAAGCGAAAGCAGAATCCATTGAAGAAAGGCTGAAAAGAATTGAAAAAATAATAGACACTCTGCAATCATCAGTCCTAAGAAAAGTTGGAGATTATGTGACAAATGTCGAAGATTTGAAAAAAGAGCTGGTGGCAACACAGCAGTCATTCACATCAGTAGCCCAGGCATCAAAAAAGCAAAAGCGCCATAAAAAACAAACTCATTCGCCCCCGCATCCCCAACACCAAGCGCATCAACAAGGACAGCATCACGCCGGGCATCACGAACATCGAGGATAGTTACTTCTTTCTCTCAAAAACAATCTTAGCAACTCTTAATAATCTCCCTTCTAAGCCATGTCTTAAATTAATCTCTTGTAAATGGGTAATATTGTTTCATGATGCTTTCCAGATCCCTCATAGTATAAAAGAAAAGGAAACCCAAATGTCGCTCTATATTTTGCCATTTCACTTTGCCTTAACCAAAAACACCATCACAGCGATAGCCACAACCGCAAAAACAATTGTTCCTGAAACATTCGGCGACAAAAGCCAGCCAAGAGAAGCATAAACCTCTGGACTGTTTGCAAAAACCTTTATTCCTGCAAATACAAAAACCAAAATCATCAAAACAACAAATCCCCAGCCAATGCCTTTTCCGAGAATTCCTTCTCCGCCCTTGCCAATCATTCCAACTAAAAATACAATCATGAACAATGCAACAAGCAATACTGCAAACCAAGGAATAACGCTAGTGACAATCTCCCTAACACTTCCAGAAACAACAAATATTGTACTTAGAGCAAAAGAAACAACAATAGGAACAAACAAGTTTTCCCCAAAAAGCTTGCTCTTAACAGAAAGCGCGGCAAGTATCAAGAACACGACTAAGAAAGCAAGTATGGGTTTCAGAAAAACCAAGCCAGTCAAGTTTGCTTCAACAACCATTTTATTCTCTGCCTCGCAATTTTTCTAACATAAATTTCTCCAATCCGCTAAATCCCAGCTCTTCCAAAACCTTTCTAATTTGTTTTTCAGTATAGGTGTCGCTATTTTTTCCTTCAGAAATTTTGTGCTTGCTCGCGCTTACGCGCTCGCTAA
>CAYJRP010000035.1:0-7120 GCA_964372675.1 Candidatus Woesearchaeota archaeon
AATTCTGCTTACTTAGAAGATTAATAAAAGTGGTCCTAACAAAAATCTTTATATATCAAGTCCCCAAACATTAATTATGTCTAATTTTTTAAAAATGAAAGGGGGTAAATATGAATAAAATATTTGAACGAAAAAAGGATTACTTCTACTTTGTTTTTAGAGTGCTAATAGGTCTTGGCTTCATGCTTCATGGTATAATGAAAATTTCTGGAGTAATGGATGGAAAAATTGCCATAGTGAGCCTAATGGGACTAGCAATGATGATAGAAACCATAGGGGGCCTATTCATAGTAATTGGACTATTTACAAGAACTACTGCCAGTATTGCAGCACTTGAGATGCTATATGCATTCTTCATGGTGCATGTAAAAACAGGAGGCATAAATCCTTTAGCTAATAATGGCGAGCCAGCAATGCTTTATTTTGCAGCGTTCTTGGTACTAGCGTCATTTGGTGCAAGAAAATGGTGCATTGATAGAATGTCCTAATTAAGAAAGGTTATTTTTATTTTTTTATTATCTGTTTTTAATAAACTATATATTATCGCAACGCCTATCTCTCAAGCTAATCAATGGATAGTCAGATTATAGACAATTTGGTTGATTGAGTTACTTGTTTACCAAATTGTCTTATTAGAGAATTAGGAACTAAAGATAGTGTAATTATCCTAATTCTGTATAATTCTAAGTAAATTTATTCTTTAGTCGTAATTATTTTAATTCCGTCTCCAAGCAAAAGCACCGTATGCTCTGCCTGCGCGACATTCTTTCCAGAAACTTCAATAAGCTGAGGATACTGATATAAAATTCCCGCACGTTCTAGCATGCTAAGTGCAAGCATTCCACGAGAGCCAAATTTCTTGTGTATCCACCTAGAAGCAAAAGGCAATGTCTGGTATTCTTCAGCAATAAACTTCAGAACTTCTCTAGAAAAATTATCGCGGATATTTCCTTCTGAATCAAGTCTATAAATTCCAGAAGGCCCCCCGTCTTTAACTCGACCATGTCCTGTTGTTGCAAATGGCTCTGTAGCATAAAGTCCTTCTTCCAAGAAGTCAGTCTGCCCAGAATTATAATTTGGCACAATCTTGCCTGCATGTACAATAAATCTCTCAATGCTGTGCCCTGACAAGTTAACAATTGGCTCGCATCCATTTTTTTTAATGACCTCTGCAATCTTCTTCCCAATATCAGTTAACTTTACTCCAATAGCAAAACTTTCAGTAGAAGCAGTAACAGCTGCTTCTGCAGTTTGAATCAATTTTTTATTTTCATCAGTCCCATCCAAATCCAAGGTAAACGCAGTATCAGCAATATACCCATCAATATGAATTCCAATGTCTACTTTTAACAACCCCTGAGCGACTTTGTCATCGTTAAACTTTGGTGTATAATGAGCAGCGACTTCATTAATGCTTAAATTAACAGGAAAACCAGGCTTAGCGCCAAGCGCTGCAATTTTATCATCAATAGCAACAGCAATTTCGCCAAGATTCATTCCAGGTTTTATCAGCTCGCGGGCAAACTTTCTAAGTTCTTGCGCAATCTCGCCTGCTTTAACAATTTTATCAATTTCAGTTTTTTCCATAGCAACACAGAACAATAATCCTTAAAAACTTAACTAATGATTAGTAAAGTGAAGGAACAAACGCTTGAACAGATAGCACATGGGGCTCTCACAATTATTATTAAAGATACCGATCAAGTAAGCTTAATAAGAACCTATGAGCCAGATGACGAATTGCATCCACAATACAAAGTATTAGTAGTTATGCCTTGGTGTCAATTGTATAAATTATTTGAAAGTAACGATAAAGTAAAGGCACAAGTAGAATTTGAGAAGGCAAGTAATAGGTTAAAGCATGGAAAAGGAGCCTATGGAATAAGAATCATAAACCCCTCATATGCGGAGGTTGTGGAAATACCCCCAAAATAACATTATTTACTCCGTATTCTCCTTTCTTTTGGAACGAAGTTTATCAACTTTTCGCCATCTGACATCCCACAGCCAAGGGTATCTCCAGCATGCGTAACAACATAAACCCCTTTAGCTAATTTAATATTAAGGTCCTTGCCCAATAGCCATTCTTTAACCTGTTCCTCATCAGCCCCTAAGATATTTTTGCTAATTTTATCTTTTAACATCATGCTTCCATCGAATCCAAATCTAATGCCTCCAAGCTCTTCCTTAAACAAGTACATGCCAATAAGCTCTACATTGGCAATCCGAGCAATCTTGTTAATATCCCCGCGCGTCAAATCTCCTGAAAACGCCCTTACTTTGTCTTTCCCAGTTTCAATAAGCAACCAAGGCAATTCAGATATTCCAAATTGTGAATTAAGTTTCTCTATATATTGTTTCTTTTCCTTAGATGATAAAAATTTAGCGTTCATCTTCTAAGTTTGAATTACCTCGCAATTTTTAACATTTATAGAGCCCTTATAGAGAATATGGGGGGTAAGATGAAACAAGAAAGGTTTTTTACCTTGATTATGTTGTTCTTCATAGAAGCTCAATGTATTTTTTATAAATTTAGAGTATTTTACCCAATTTTTTTCATCAAATTTTAAATATTTTCCACTGCCGAAATATTTGCTTAATTCATTAAGAAACCCTTCATCAACAAAGACTAAGGTTTTTTCAGATAAAGACTCATCCGGCAACCTTTGCAGATTACCGGGGGTTATACTGATATTCTCTTTAGTTTCAGCTTTATAAATTTTGCTATTTTCTTCTTCGTTCATTCCACTTCCTCCTTCAATTTAAACTTAGCAACAAAAAATCCCTCACTATTATTATCTTGCGGATAAATCCTGCAACATTTTTCAACTTCATCAGAAAAAACGTCCCCATCCCAGGAAGAAACTCCAGGCCTGCATTTCAAAGGCAGACTAATTTCCTCAACCTCGACAGGAAAGTTCTTCACAGCAAAATCAACAAGAGACTCGTTCTCTTCAGGAGCATGCGTACACGTTGAGTAAACAATTTCCCCGCCTTTTTTCAAGCACTTCAAGGCAAAGGCAAACAATTTCCTCTGCTCGCGCGACAATTTGCAAACAACTTTCACGTTCCACATCAAAAAAGTTTTAGGTGAGCTTCGCAAAGTCCCTTCGCCAGAGCAGGGCGCATCAAGCAGAATTTTATCAAACTTAAATCCTTCTTTAGCCAAACGAGAGCATAATCCAACACCATCATTACGTGTTGCAACGCAATTAATAACGCCACAGCGCTCTAAATTAGCAGACAAAATCTTAATTCTGTCCAGTTTTATATCATTAGCAATTATAGTTCCAAGATTTTCCATACGAGCAGCCATCTGCGTTGTCTTGCTTCCAGGAGATGAGCACAAATCAAGGACAAACTCTCCTGCTCTAGGATTAAGCGCAATCACAGACATCATACTGCAAATTTCCTGCACATAATAATAGCCAAGAAGGTGTTCAATAGCATTTCCAAGCTCTCCTGGTCCAAGCTCACTTTTAATTAACATAATCTCCATATGGTCAGGAAATGGTTGAACAACATCCCATCTTTTATTCAATCGATTAAATAATTCGGCAGCAGAAATCTTCAAAGTGTTGCATCTAATGTAATTCAAAGGTTTTGTATGCACTATTTCATTAAACCTGGCAAAATCCTCTTTGTCAGGCATAAGCTTTCTCATCCTTTCCTCAAATAAAGGCTTCATTTCATACTTGAATTTCTTATGTTCTTCCATATTAACAAGATTAAAATAAACTTTAAAAACACTCTTAATAACAAGCTTCCATGGACTTTTCAAGACTGGAATGGTTGCAAGAGCGAGTCATAGAATTAAAAGAGGCAGTCAGATATGCCCGAGACCAAAGGGGCCATGATGGATGCTGGTTTGATTATCATAAAGTTTACAGGCTTCTGCCTAATGTTGATCTGCAAGAGCTTTCAAGAATGCCGGAATTTGAAGAAGGAATGTCAAAATGCAAATACTTCTCAAAAAATAGAAGAGCTGAACCTCCAGATACTGGCTCTGCATCTGCTATTTTAGATAAAACTGAGTGGGACAGAGATTTAGAAGCAATGAGGCGCGACGATTTATTTATACAACTGAGAAATTTAGAAAACGCAGCCTTTAAGCATTATATGACTCCTGAAAAAGATAGAACAATTGAGGACGATTTAGAATTATACAGCGCGTTGCCTGAAAGGGTTTGTATAGATGCTACGCTTCCAAAAGAAGAAGAGTTTCTACATTCAACAAAAGAAAGAGAAGGATGTGAGCACTTTATGAGAAGCCATCAAGATTGCCCTGTTGGAACTTACGATCATAATGTGCATAACTTTGGCCCATGCAGGAAAATAGCTGTTTAGAAACGCTAAGATTTAATCAAAAACTCTATTTCTATAACCTAGGCTAATCATTTCATCAACATCTTCATCAGCCACCCTTAAGTACAAAAGATATCCGTCTGGACAAGAGCAACTTGCACAAGTTGAACCGATAACATTTCTAGATTGCACATCATAAATCGTAATGCCTTGTCCTTTATAGTAATCCTTTATAATTTGAACCTCGGCTTCTTCGATAAGCACTGTGTCTCCTCGCGGATAATCTTCATAAGATTCACGTGGATGGTTTTCAAACCAATCTTGCTCCCAGGGGTTTCCTAAACATTGCACAGGAGTCATCTCTAACCATACTTTATCCTGGGCGAACTGCCCGGATTCTTTTATGACGATGCATTCATATTCTTCCAAATTAACTGGCGGTTCTGGCAAGGGATTATCTGGATTATATTCATCAGTAAAATAAGAAGAGCCAAGCTCATTTCCTTCTTCATCGTAATAGAAAGTGACTCCAGTAAAGCCTCCGCTTCCATAGGCGGTATAAATTACCTCGCTACCTTTCTTACAATAGTTAATACCTGCTCCTAAGGAGCTCTTATATTGTTTCTCCAACTCAGTATATTTTGTCAAAACAGATGCAGGTACCTTGTGGTTGGTCTGGGAATAAAAAACTACAGTAATTACAAATGCTACTACAACAATCAATCCAATAACCAATCTAACTGTATTTCCACGATTCATAGCACCATAAAAGATTTGGCTTATTTAAACCCCTCGAAGACTTCAAAGATAATTGAAACATACCGACAAAACTATATATTTAATAATCCTTCGATTCTCGACTAAAAATGCCTGTAGAGTCTTTTACGCCATCAAGCGACGCAAAATTAACTATCGAAAAAGCTGTTAAGGAAAAGCCAAAAATAGCAGAGCTTACAACAATTGAAAAACCTGGAAAGAACATTGAAGACATAGAAGTTGAAAAACCTGTCAAAAAAACAAAGGCAAAAAGCGCAAAAGCAGCAGAAAAAGACATTTCTATCAGCAAGCCAAAGAGAGATTCTATTTTAATAATTACTGAAAAACCTCAGGCAGCTGAAAAAATAGCCCATGCTCTCGGTTCCCCGCGAAAATATTCAGAAGGAAAAGTGTCATATTATGAATTGGAAAGAAATGGAAAGAAGATAATAGTCGCTTCAGCAGTGGGCCACCTATTTAACCTTACTTACAAAGCAGGGCAAACAGGCTGGCCAATTTTTCAATTAGAATGGACTCCTTCTTATCAAGGAAAATCTGCAGGATTTACAAAAGCTTATTTTATGCTCCTAAAGAAACTAAGCCAAAAAGCAAAAGAATTTTATGTGGCAACGGACTTTGACATTGAAGGTGAAGTCATTGGCTGGAATGTTCTGCGTTTCATAATGAAAGAAGATGACGCTAAAAGAATGAAATACTCGACACTTACAAAGCAGGAATTGATAGATTCTTATGAAAATCCATTGCCGGCTTTAGCATGGGGGCAGGCATATGCAGGAGAAACAAGGCACAAGATAGACTGGCTTTATGGAATAAATCTCTCCAGGGCATTAATGTCAGCAATAAAGAAAACAGGCTCTTTCAAAATATTATCAATTGGCCGAGTTCAAGGCCCTGCACTAAAAATTATAGTTGACAGAGACAGAGAAATTGCTAACTTCAAATCACAGCCATATTGGCAGGTTCTGGCAGAAGTAAAATCTGGAAAAGAAAAAATAGACCTGAAGCATCCTAAAGACATTTTTGACAAATCTGAGCTAAGCCAGTTTGAAGGAATAAAGTCAGGAACAGCAGAAACAGCAGAAAAAGATGAAAACTTAGCTCCGCCGCATCCATTTGACTTAACAACATTACAAAGAGAAGCGCATGCGCATCTGCGTCTATCTCCATCAAGAACATTGCAAATTGCCCAGTCATTATACTTAGACGGACTTATATCCTATCCAAGAACATCTTCCCAGAAAATCCCTAGCCAAACAAATCCAAAAGACATTTTGCGAAAGTTGGAGAAAAAGTTTCCTGAAGCAAAGCTTGGCACAAGAAACACTCCGATAGAGGGCGAAAAGTCTGATGCAGCCCACCCTTCAATTTATCCAACAGGAGACTTCAAATCCTTAAGTGAAGAAGAAGAAAAACTATACAATTTAATTGTAAAAAGATTTATTTCATGTTTCTCTCCTGATGCAAAAGTGTCAAATAAAAGAATTAATCTTGTTGCTGACAATGGAAAAAAGTTTTCTGCTTCTGGCCTGACTGTTTTGGAAAAAGGCTGGACCCAAGTCTACCCAGCCAAGCTGGAAGAAAGAAAAATTCCTACAATAAATGGCTCTGTAATCGTAAATAAAATAAAGTTCGACGAAAAAGAAACACAACCTCCAAATAGATACAGCGCAGCTTCTCTTGTCACTATTCTCGAAAAAAAGAATCTGGGCACTAAAGCAACTAGGTCTATGATAGTAGACACATTATTTGACCGCGGCTATTTAGACGGCAAAAGCATTCAGGCAACCCCCTTAGGAATCAAGTTAATAGAAGCCTTGGAAAAATACTCCCCAATTATTATAGATGAAAACCTAACAACTGAATTAGAAAACAAAATGGAAGAAATTCAAAACTCAAATGAAAACCTTGAGAAGCAGGAATCAGAAACAGTTCAGGCTGTTGAAAAATTGATAACAGATATTTCAAAAGAATTTAAAGTCCATGAGATTAGCATCGGAAAACAGCTCCAGTCGGGCTTAGAGCATTTGAGGGAGCAGCA
>CAYJRP010000036.1:0-6961 GCA_964372675.1 Candidatus Woesearchaeota archaeon
TTATTGTGCCTATAGGAGCATATTAATTTATGAGGTGATTTTTTTCACCACAATAGAAAGATATAAAAGTAAAAAAGAATAGAGAACATTATGGAAGAGTTAAAACTCGCCGGGCTTACTGAAAATGAAAGCAAAGTTTATCTTGCGCTGATTGACCTGGGACCTTCTCTGGCTGGCCGGATTTCTCGCAAGACTGGATTGCACCGCCGAAGCGTTTACGATACAACTGAAACGCTTATCCAAAAGGGGCTTATTTCCTATATTTTGGAAAATAATCGACGCGTCTTTAGGGCGAATAATCCTGAAAATATTATCTCTCTACTCGATGAAAAGAAAGTAAAACTTGAGCCTGTTGTCAAGTTTTTGAAGGAAAAATACTCCAAAAACAGGGAGAGAGATCAGACATTTGTTTTTAAGGGCCGAAATGGGTTGAAGAGCGTTTTTGAAAGCCAGCTGGAGCATAAAGAAATATTGATTATCGGAGCGACTCCTAAGGCGTATGATATTATTCCTTATTACTTTGGCTGGTTTAATAAAAGAAGAAAGAAAAAAAGAATTAAGATGAAGATAATCACTCACGATAGAAACATTAAGCCTAAAGGTTTTGTGGAAAATAGATATTTGCCAGAGAAATATAACAATCCTGTTACAATAAACATCTACGGAGATAATGTTGCAATTCTCGTTTGGTCTGCACAGCCTATTGCAATTGTTATAAAAAGCAGGGATGTTGCTATGGGATATAGAATGTATTTTTATTTGATGTGGAATATTGCAAAAAAATGAGATGAATTGCCTGATATTATAAAAAACTGGTTTGAATGAAGAATTGGCAAACTACACCCAATAACTTGAACTTTCTCCTCACTTAAAAGACTTGAGCATCAATTATTATAAATCAATAAAACAAAAATAAATTAACTTTATATAGCCACATTTTATTTTACTGGTATGTTTGTAAAAGAGATAATGAAAAAACCTATTGTCATTGACAAAGATGTAACTTTGGAGGAAGCGGCGAAGATGATGGCTAAGCATAAAATAAGCAGCCTGCTGATTATTAATGATGGGAAAACTGTTGGAATTGTCACCCATGAAGATCTAGTTGATAATTTCGGCAGAAAGGCAATGGTTTCTGAAGTTATGTCGCGAGATTTGGTTTATATCAAGGATAATGACAAGATTGCGAAAGCTGCTGAGCTTATCAAAGAGAAAAAAATAAGCATTCTGCCTGTTTTGGATAAATCGGGGAATTTGGTTGGGGTTGTTCATGTTAAAGACTTATTGAAAGAACTTGGGGAGGAGGAATTCCTTCTTGATTAAAATGTGGGTTGAAATTTTACTCTTGGCGCTTGCAATTCCTGTTGGATGGCTTATAGCAAAACTGACTAAGGATGAGCGAGCTATGGGAACGAAGTATTTTGTTGTTTTAATTATAATTTCTATTTTGGGGGCAATATTATTCTCAATTGTTGGAATAAGCTACATTGCCTGGACTTTTGGTTTTATGTTTGTTGTAAGTTTAATTTCTTTGATTAAAAGCAAAAAACTTACTCGGAGTAAGATATAAAAGGATATTTCTCGCCTTTAGACTATGGTTAGTGTGAATGAAGCTGAATTGGAAGTTCTTAAGTTTTGGAAAAAGGATAAGACTTTTGAAAAATCATTAAAGGGCAAGAAAAAATACTTCGTATTTTATGATGGTCCGCCTTTTGCTACAGGATTGCCACATTATGGGCATTTGTTGGCCAGCACCATTAAGGATACTATACCGCGATTCTGGACAATGCGGGGGTATAAAGTTGATAGAGTGTGGGGGTGGGATTGCCATGGGTTGCCTATTGAAGCCATGGTGGAAAAAGAAATAGGAATTAAAAATAAAAAGGAAATTGAGGCTTTGGGTGTAAAGAAATTTTGTGATATATGCCGGCAGACAGTTGTGAAATATGTAAGGGAGTGGAGAAAGACGATAGAAAGGCTTGGGCGCTGGGTTGATTTTGATAATGCCTATAAGACAATGGATCCTGATTATATGGAGTCTGTTTGGTGGGCATTTAAAGAGACTTGGAAGAGGGGGCTTATATACGAGGGAAGAAGAGTCTTGTTATACTGCCCTAGATGTGAAACTCCATTAGCTAATGCGGAAATTGCAATGGATAACAGCTATAAGGAGGTTACTGAAAAATCAGTAACTGTTAAGTTTAAAGTTAAAGATCGCGATGAATATATTCTTGCCTGGACTACTACTCCCTGGACATTAATAGGGAATGCAGCTTTGGCTGTTAATTCAAATGCGCAGTACGTCAAGGTGCAAAATAATGGGGAGAATTATATTATTGTGGCTGACCGTCTTTCAGAACTGAATGGAGAATATAAAGTACTGCAGACATTTACTGGAAAAGATTTACGGGGATTAAGTTATGAACCATTATATAAAATTCCTAGCGAAAAAAAAGGATATTATATAATTGATGATCCTGAAGGCGTGACTACCCAGGATGGAACAGGCATTGTGCATATAGCTTCTTATGGTGAGTTTGACTATGAAATGATTAAAAAGTTTAATTTGCCTTTAATAGAGCATATTGGCCCTGACGGCCGAGTTCGTGCCGGTCCTCATGAATGGCAAGGACTATGGTTTAGAAGTGTTGATGCGAAAGTCCTTGCTGATTTGAATAAGAGGCATCTAATATATTCCACAACCAACCATAGACATAGTTATCCTTTCTGCTATAGATGTTCTACTCCTTTATTTTATGCGCCTTTGCCTTCTTGGTTTATTAATATACAAAAAATAAAAAGCAAAATGTTGGGCAATAATGAAAAAATGAATTGGTATCCCCCCCATATAAAAGAAGGACGTTTCAAGAATAATGTTTTGAATGCTCCGGATTGGAATATCTCTCGTAACAGATATTGGGCGTCGGTTATTCCTGTGTGGAAGTGTTCTTGCGGTGAAATTAAAGTCATCGGAAGTCTTAAAGAGTTAAAGAGGGAGGCTATAAACTTTCCTAAGAAAATTGATTTGCATAAGCCAACTATGGACTTAGTAAAACTAAAGTGCAGGTGCGGAAATGAGATGAAAAGAATTCCTGAAGTCCTTGATTGCTGGGTTGAATCTGGTTCTATGCCGTTTGCTCAAGTCCATTACCCTTTTAAACAAAGGAGCTGGTTTGAAAAAAACTTCCCTGGAGATTTTGTAGCAGAGTACATAGCTCAAACAAGAACTTGGTTTTATTATAGTTTAGTTATATCGACTATTCTATTTAACAAGCCACCTTACCTGAATGTCCTTAATACTGGAACTATTTTGGCAGGAGATGGAGAAAAAATGTCTAAATCAAAAGGTAATTTTCCTGATCCGGAGATAATTATAAACAAATACGGCGCAGATGCACTTAGGTTTTACTTGTTGAATTCTCCTGTAATGGAAGCTGAGGATATAAAATTCTCAGAAATAGGAGTTGAGGAAATTTACAAAAAGGTAATTTTGCTTTTATATAACACGAGCAATTTCTATTCTTTTAATGCTGGAAAAATCGGCAGCAAAAAGTCAGGTAACATTCTTGATGCTTGGATTTTATCCAGGTTGGAGGAGCTCACTAAAAAGCTAACAGACAATTTGGAATCTTATAATACTGCGGACTCTACACGCGAAATAATTAGGTTTGTAGATGATCTCTCAACATGGTATATCCGCAGGAGCAGGGATAGATTTAATGAAGATTCCGAAGCCAAGATAGCCAGAGCCGTATTAAAAAACGTTTTGAAAAACTTGTCTATAGTGATCGCCCCTTTGCTGCCTTTTATTGCTGAAGTGATTTATCAGAACGTAACTGAAACGAAAAATTCTGTGCATTTGGAGAGCTGGCCTAAAGTAAGAAGTTCTGTTATTAAGGAAGAGCTTCAAAAGAACATGAAAGTTGCTAGGGAAGTTGTAAGTTTGACGTTAAAAGAAAGAGACATGAATAAAATATCTCTAAGGCAGCCCCTCGGCTCAATAACAATTAAGGGGTTAAAACTTGGAAAGGAGTTTTGTGACATAATTGCCGATGAAGTTAATGTAAAAAAAATCCTTTTTGCCTCTGGAAAAGAGCTATCAGTATCTTTAGATATGACCATAACGCCAGAGCTAGAAGCCGAGGGTTTCTCGAGGGAAATAGCAAGAAGAGTTCAATCTGAGAGAAAAAACCGCAATATGAGAAAGGAAGAGAGGATAAATTTGAAGCTAGTATTGAGTAACAAATTAAAGCATAGTCTGGCAGGATTTATTGGGTTTTTAAAGGAAAGGACTGGTGCAAGCAAAGTTGAAATTATCGACTATAAAAATGACAAATTTGTCAGTTTTGAAGTAAAAAATGAGCATATATTTTTCCATTTTTAAACAGAAGTTCGTCTCAAAAAAGTAGAAAACATTTAAATAGTAGAAATTTCTTAATTACATAATGATAGTCAATGGAGAATTTTTAAGCAGGCTCAGAAAAATCTTTGACTTAAACCTTTATGAAGTCAAAGTATGGACCTCTCTGTTATCGCGTGGAGTCTCAACTGCCGGAGAGTTAAGCACTATTTCGGATGTTCCTAGAAGCAGGACTTATGATATCCTTGAGTCTTTAGAGAAAAAGGGTTTTGTTGTAATGAAACTTGGAAAACCTATTAAGTTTATTGCCTTAAAACCTGAAGAAGTCGTTGATAGAGTTAAGAAAAACATGATGGCTAATGCTCAAGATAAATCTAAGAGACTTGAGGAGGTAAAGGGAAGTGATGTAATCAAAGAGCTTACAAATCTTTTCGAGAATGGCGTTAAATTTGTTGAGCCTTCTGACTTGTCAGGAAGCCTGAAAGGAAGACAGAACGTTTACAATCACTTAGATATGATGGTCAAGAACGCCAAAAAAGAGGCCATAATCATAACAACAGCAGAGGGCTTGAGCAGAAAATTTGAAAGTTTGATGCCTACCCTTGAGAAAGCCAAGAAACGCGGAGTTACTTTAAAAATTGCTGCACCAATTAATGCGGACAATTATAAAATTGCCAAGGAGCTGGCTAAGGTTGCAGAAGTAAGGCATCTTGATAAATCTCATGGAAGATTTGCCCTGGTTGATGGCGAGCAGCTTATGCTCTTGCTTTTAGATGACAAGCAAGTCCATCCTAATTATGATGTTGGTGTCTGGCTCACAAGCGATTACTTTGCCAAGTCGATGGGACATCTTGTTGAAACTTCCTGGAAAGACTTTACTCCTTTGAGCAAAGTTAAAGTTTAATTTTTTAATATGAACGATAAAAATATTTTGGTTTTCGTCTCTGTTTTAATGGGGTTTGGTGCGCTGATGCATCTTGTTAGAATTTTAGCAGGATGGGAGCTTGTTATTGGAAGCTGGTTATTTCCTTCCTGGCTTTCTGCTCTTGCTTTTTTAATTGCGGGATTTTTGAGCTATAAGATTTTTAAGATTAGTAAAAGATAAATTCAGAAAACAATTCTCGCATCTACTACCTTGCCTTCTTTTTCATTAAGAATGAAAGGGTTTATGTCCAATTCTGAAATATCTTTGTGCTTTAATGGTATCTTGGAAGTTTTTACAAGAACTTCTTTTAACAATTCAATGTTGAGATTTATTCCGCGAAAGCCATGAAATATTTTGCTTGCACGCAAATCATTTATCATTTCTTCAGCATCTTGCTCTGTTATGGGGCATTTTCTTATTGCTATGTCATCAAGCAATTCCGTGAAAACTCCGCCAAGGCCGAAAACAATAACGTGACCAAAAACAGGGTCTTTTTTTATTCCAATTATCAGCTTCTCTCCTTCAACATACTCCTGAACCATGATGCCTTCAAGCTTTAGTCTGTGCTTTTTAGAGGCGTGCACTAAATTCTTAAAGTTATTTTCTATATCGCTTTTGTTTTTTATTATTCTTACCCCGTTTATATCGCTCTTGTGAAGCGCTTGAGGAGATATTATTTTCAACACGAATGGTGTTTTAAGCTTTATTTTATCCAGCGAATTGACAAGCTGGTTCTTTGAAGTGGGCAAATACTTGGATAAGAACTGCTCTGCTTTATACGCTGTTAAAAACCTCTTTTGCATTTTAATAAGAGCAAAATATAGGTTAAATATGTTTTGCTATGCTAAGAACATATTCAATTATTAAACATACTTTTGTACATTCTCGTCAAGCCATCTTTTAGTATAATCTTGCATTGCTTGGATCTTACCTCGCGCTTCTTCTGGAATTACAAAGTTTTTACCTGCCATAATTACAACTGCGTTAATTAGATGCTTCTGAACAGATCTTAGCCCAAGATTATTTGAACTATCTTTATCATATACGCTTCTAATAAGAGGTAAAGATTTGGGACCGAAAGCAATAATTCTTTTGTAAGCATCGCAATCCAAGTAAGGTCGTGGGCTTGAATAAACAGCATTTTCCCGGCAATATTCTGTCCATTCTTCTACGGCTTGATTGAATTCTTCTTCTAATCCCATAATTTGAAATTTATCATAGACTATTTAAGAGTTTCTATACTTTCGCATTGTTGCGTTGTCGGGTGCTATAGTAAAGTTTTTTAACTTTGAATTACCCATTTTTATTATGGAAGAAAATAAAAATGAGGGCGAAAAGCAAGAAGAAAATTCACGTCATCACTTTACAAAAGTTATAGAATATAATAATGAGCCGTGGCTCACTGATTTTATATTTGGTCGGAGAGGGACTTCTTCACACGGACATGCCACTGCAAGTGGAGCCATGCTTTGGTATTTGAGAGATGAGCAAGGTAGAGAAATTATTAAGAATGGTTCTATTGTAACTCAATCAGATTTTACTCAATCTAATCAAACTTAACCACTTATTCATGCTTAAAGTCAATTCAGGTATAGCTTCTTCTTGTGGTGTTTTATTGTCTATTCCTTGATGTTTTCTTATGAAATTATAATAAATTTCCATACCTTTCATAATGG
>CAYJRP010000037.1:0-6800 GCA_964372675.1 Candidatus Woesearchaeota archaeon
TCCATTAAGTTATAATCATACTTAATGCCATCAAGTTCTTTAGTGATTAAATCAGACAGTCTTTCAGCTTCTTCACGGGAGTCTCCTGAATGGGGATAGTTTATGTTAACGCTGGAAACTACTTTGAAACCTGCGGCCTCCCAGTTAGGAATCCTGTTTCCTGGCGCGCAGTCTTCTGCTTTATCATTAGAAAAATAAAAGACTTGCGGCCAGCCGTGCTGTCTGTGCTCATAATTTATCGAATCATCTATATGCTCTACAAAAGCGTACCCTTCCCTATCAAGTATCTTTCCGAGTCCTATTGGTTCCTTCTCAAATCCTATTTCAATATCTAAACTCATATAAATTCTCAAAAAAAGCGCCTATTTAAACTTATTTGCAAAAGCCTCTCTGCCCTTCAGGCTTTGTCCCCTCAAAGAAAATAAGTTTTATCCATCCAAGCCCTGGAATTTTTCCCCAAGCTTTCCCGACTATTTCATCTGTTTGTATATCAAGCTCAGCAGGCAACTGCGAGGGATTATTATCCCCTTTCGTATCGTAAGGATCAACTCTAATAAGCCTATGAATCAAAGGATACTGGTAATTAGCGTTAAATACCAAAACATTTCCAATGTCGTAGCCTCCGCGCCCCGTTACGAACACGATATCTCCTTTATTCAGCCCATTCTTGAAAAACAATTTTTCAAACTCGCTTTTTGAAATTCCCCTATTTTCATACCATCCTCCGTTGCTAATCCACCAAGAATCAAAATCCGCATTGTGGTACATAGAGCATGATTCAACAATCACAAGAGGCAGAGAGGTTGCAAAACCCCAGCTCAAAAAAGGAAAAAATAAAAATTTTATGAAAATAAAAGCCAAAACAAGAGACACGAGCCAGGACTGCCAAGTATCCTGCTTCAAAAATTTCCAGAACTTGCTTAAACCTGATGTGAATTTATTCATTTTCTAAATAGCAAAACACACTTTAAAAACATGATGAAAAATTATTATTTCTCTAAGTTATTTCTTAATTCTTCAATGGACTTAAAAGAAGTGTAGTCTCCTTTCCTTATTTCTTCAAGCTTTTTCAAATATTCTGGTTTTACTTTTAGAACCTTCCTCTGTTCATTTCTTTTTCACAGTTATTCTCAAACACAGAAATATTTAAATACCCTTTGTATATCCCAATAGGTATATACTAAATTAAATACACCTAGAGCATATACAATACAAAACATATATCAAAATGACCGACATATTCAACGAAACTATATCATGCAAAGAATGTAAAAAAGAAATGAAGCACACTATAGTAAATAAGCAGGGCCTTCAGTTGAGAGCTGTAGAATGCCCTCAATGCAAAAAGCACATAGTTCACCCAGCTGACTTAAACGCAGTAGAAAATTTCAAACCATTAAAAAATAAGACTTATAGCGTTAAGCTAAGAATGGTTGGAAACAGCCATGCAATCAGCATCCCTAAAGAAATAGTAGATTTTATAAGACAGCAAGAAAGGATAGTGGATGACATGGTAAAGCTATGCTTCAAAGACATGCGCACTCTAGACCTAATATTTGGAAATAATCATAGTCAAGCAGAAGAGTTAGAAGAAGAGGAGGAAATTTATTAAAGATGGAAAAGAGAATTAGCACAATAAATGAAGGATGGGAGATTAAACACCCCCCTGAAATAAGTTATCTTAATTACAAAGGAGAGCATTATTAAAAATAAGATGGAAAAGAGAATTAATGCAACAAAGAAAATGGTAGCAGGATTAAGGCGCAAGTCTGGAGATAGTAGAGATAATCCTAGTAAGGAGGTCTTTAAACAATAAAATGCCAGAACCACCAAAACTAGTCAAGCTGAAAGTCCTAGAAGCCCTGCAAGATGATGCATACAAAGGCGTTGCCAGAATAGACACAGAAGTAATGCGCGCTCTTGGTCTCAACAGAGGAGATATAGTTTCCATTTCAGGAGAAAAAGAAACAGTCGCAATTGTTGATCGCTCGTATCCTGCAGACATAGGGGAAGGTATAATTCGCATAGACGGTCTAACAAGAAAAAACGCAAAAACAGGAATAGGGGAAAAAGTTGCGATAAAAAAAGCAATAATTAAGCCGGCAAAGAAAATAACAATTGCTCCAGCGCAGCCGGGAATAATGGTCCAAGGCGATCCCGAAGTTTTCAAAACAGGCCTTTTAGGAAGAGCCTTAACAAAGGGAGATCTAGTTGCTCTAGGTGGGGTCCAAAGGCGCAGAGACTTAATGCATGGCATGGACGAAATTTTCGGCGATTTGCATGACTTGTTTGGCGGAGGCTTGGCTTTCCCAGGGTTTCAAAACATAAGATTCAAAGTCATATCCACAAATCCATCTCAACCTGTGCTAATAACAGAAGACACAGAAGTTTCAGTAAGCCCAAAAGCAACATCAGCAGAAGAGGAAGAGGCAATTCCGGATGTGACTTACGAGGACATCGGCGGTTTAAACGAAGAAGTTAAAAAAGTCAGGGAAATGGTTGAGCTCCCGTTAAAACATCCTGAAATTTTCGACCGCCTCGGAATAGAGCCTCCAAAAGGAGTTCTCTTACACGGCGCGCCAGGAACAGGTAAAACCCTTCTAGCGAAAGCAGTTGCGAATGAATCAGAAGCTAATTTTCTTTTATTAAACGGCCCAGAGTGCATGAGTAAATTTTATGGTGAGAGTGAAAAAAAAGTCCGCGACCTGTTTGATGAAGCAGAAAAAAACGCCCCCACAATTATATTCATAGATGAAATAGATGCAATTGCCCCAAAAAGAGAAGATGTCCAAGGAGAAGTCGAAAGAAGAGTAGTTTCACAACTTCTGACAATGATGGATGGACTGAAAGCTCGAGGCAGAGTTGTAGTCATAGGCGCAACAAACAGAATTAATTCTATAGATCCAGCGTTAAGGCGCCCGGGAAGATTTGACAGAGAAATAGAAATATCCGTTCCTGGAAAAGAAGGCAGATTAAACATATTAAAAATTCACACAAGAGGAATGCCTCTTAAGAAGGATGTTAATCTAATCGATTTAGCAGCCAAAACACACGGATTCGTCGGAGCAGACTTATCGAGTTTAGCAAAAGAAGCGGCAATGAACGTCCTAAGAAAAATTCTTCCAGATATAAAAATGGAGCAGGAAGAAGAAATCTCCCAGGAAATTCTGGATAAAATAATTATTGGCAAAGAAGATTTTGAGGAAGCCCTGAAAGTTGTAAGGCCAAGCGCAATGCGCGAAGTTTTAGTGGAAACTCCTAATATTGGCTGGAATGACATTGGCGGCCTTGAGGGTATAAAACGAGATTTGAAAGAAGCAGTTGAGTGGCCTATTAAGCACCGTGAGTCATTTGAAAGACTTGGTATAACTCCGCCAAAAGGAATCCTATTATACGGTCCGCCAGGAACAGGTAAAACATTGTTAGCAAAAGCAGTTGCAAAAGAATCAGAAGCAAACTTCATTCAAGTAAAGGGCCCGTCGCTATTGTCCATGTGGGTCGGCGAAAGTCTGCCTTATAATGAAGAGTTATTTGTAAAAGAAAGGGGCACAATCAAAAGAATGAAAATTGGAGAAATAGTTGAAAAAAAAGCAGACGTTGAAGTCCTTGCTTTTAACAAAGATAAAAGAATAGAATTTAGAAAAGTTAATGATTATATAAAGCATAAGTTGAGCGGAAAGTTACTTGAAGTCACTACCAGAACAGGAAGAAAGATAAAAGTTACTGATTATCATTCATTATTCTCTTTTATGGGGGGCGTATTTGGAGATGTACCGGCAAGCCACCTTATTGCTGGAGAAAGTTATATAGCAATACCAAAAAATTTAAATTTGCCAAAAGAATATATAAAAAATATCAACTTATATGATGCATTTAAGAGCGATGGAGATATCTTCGTAGGCAACATCGGTGATTATTTAATTAAGGCAAAGAAAATATTAGGATCTAAAAAAGCAGCAGAAATCCTAGAAATATCTGAGAAATATCTAGCAGATATTATTTATAGAAATATACCAATATCAATAATTAAATTTGACAAATTAATGAAAGAATCTACATTAGCAATAGACCTTAATAGCTTGAAAATTAAAATGAAAGGAAGCACCCATAGTTATCCAGCCATTTTTAACATAGACAAAGACTTCTGGAGGCTTATCGGAATTTGGATAGCAGAAGGCGATTTTAATGGCTATACTGTTAGAATTCATAACCAAAATAAAGAAATCAGGGAAGATATAAGAAGAATAGCTAAAAAATATAAGTTCTACCTGTCAGAAATGCTATCTTGTGTTACAATAAATTCTATATTTCTGCAAAAATTGCTGAAAAATTATTTTGGAATAGAAACAGGAGCAGAGAATAAAAAAATTCCAATATTAGCATTTATATTGGACAAAGAAAGCAAAGCGAATCTGCTAAAGGGGTATTTTAGCGGAGACGGATCCATTTATGAAGCTGAAAGGGGTAAATTTAAAATAGAAGCTGGAACTATAAGTGAAAATCTCGCAAACGACCTGCTTTACATGCTCTTAGATTTTGGAATTGTTGCATCTTGCTACAAAAAACAGGAAAGAACAGGATCGACCACCCATAGGATAAGCATATTGGGAGTAAAAAACTTTGAAAAATTCAATGAGATAAGATTTATAGACCAGCCAAGAAACAACATGATATTACAATATATAAAATCAAGAAAATGGATGAGATCTGACTTAATTCCCTTATCAGGTGAACTTTATGAATTAGCTGCAAGCCAAAGCAGCGTCTATAAAACAAATAAGTCTATAGGAAAGGAAATGCTCAAGCAAATGCTTGTTTATGCAGACAAAAATAAGATGAAGCATAAAGAATATTGGGATCTGGTTGAGGGAGATATTTATTTTGATAAAATAAAAGAAATAAAGGTCTTAGAAAATGAAGAATTTGTTTATGACCTATCGGTTCCAGGCGACCAAAACTTTGTAGGGGGATTTGGAGGAGTGTTTGCCCACAATAGCGAAAAAGGAGTCCGCAAAGTCTTCGAAAGAGCAAAACAAGTCTCGCCTTGCATAATCTTTTTCGATGAAATAGATTCCTTGGCAGGAAAGCGCGGATTGGAAACAGGAGCAAAAGTTACCGAACGAGTCTTAAACCAGTTGCTCGCAGAAATGGACGGCATAGAAGACTTGAAGAATGTCGTAGTAATTGGAGCAACAAATCGTCCTGACATGCTTGACTCAGCATTGTTAAGACCTGGAAGATTTGACAGAATTCTTCTTGTAGACGTACCAGATGAAAAAAGCAGAGAAAAAATAATTGAAATTCATACAAAAAACATGCCCCTCGACAAGTCAGTATCGATAAAAACCCTAATCAAAAAAACAGAAGGCTTTGTCGGAGCAGACATAGAAAGTCTTGCAAGAGAAGCTGCAATGATTGCCCTAAGAAAAGACATGAATATAAAATTAGTGACAATGCCTGACTTCGAGGAAGCATTAACAAGAACAAAGCCGTCAGTATCAGAAAGCACAGCAAAAGTCTACAAAAAGTACGAAGACCATTACCTAAAGCAGGTAAAGGCAGGCCTCTCAACAGGTCCAATTTATACTGGTTAAACAAAAATCAAAAGGAGAAATCAAAAAAACTTTGCGTTCACCACGCACTAAAGTGCGTGGTTTGTCTGGTTTTTTGGATGCAAGCAAATTGCTCTCGTTAGCAATTTGCTGCACAGAAATTTGTCATGGTAAACAAATTTCTTGTGCTCAACGTGCTCCACGACCCAAAGGTCGTGGTTTTAGCAAGCACGTTGACATAATAAAATGACTGAAACAATATCAGGAGCAGAATTAGCAAAAACAACTGGAAGTGAACAAGCATCACAAAGCATAGTTAGCAAACAACCAGCAATGGTGCAGGAAACCACAACTTGGATTGGTATTCAGGCAGATAATAATTTTGTTAATATAATAAAGAAGGACAAAAAAACATATTTTATCTAATCACATCATAGTCACATCAAGTGACATCACCTCTTTTTCCCAGGAGAGGACGTCCCAGTCGTTCTTGAACGTCTTGGCTTCCTCTCTTCGGGTTTAAAACAAAAATTTATAAACTTCCCTATTTAATTAAAAAGATGGAACAAGACTTTATGTTAGAGTTTAAAAATTTAGAACATGACTCTTCTTTTATTTCTAATAATGCTAAAGAGTTTAGCCAGAAATATGCTAAAAAATTTATAGCTGTGTACAATAAAGAATTAATTGCATCAGGAGATAATTTTGAAGAAGTGCTAGATAAAGTCAATATGATGGGCTTAAATTCTCTTTCAGTTCTTATAGAATATATTCCTGGAAGCGAAGAAATAATTTTGTATTGACATGAGATTCAAACTTGAGGTTAGAAATATTCAAGGAGCTAAAAGAATAATTCTGCCATTCTTAAGCACTTATCCCAGGTCTTTTGGGCGTGTTGAAGGAGTAATAGATACGGGTGCGCCAATAACAATTTTATCTGCAAGCGATGCTTTAAGATTAAAAATTCCATTTCATAATCTTTCCAGCACCAAACCCATAAAGGGTTTTGGAAAAGGTGGAACACCAGCATTATCTCTCGATAATTTCCAAATAAATTTACACTCTACAGAAAATGAAAGAAAAGTATTTGAATTTCCAATTGTTGTTATAGATATCCCAACATTAAGAAAATTTGGCCAAGACGCTCTAAACAACTCACTAACACTTCCAACTCTTATAGGAGTAGACTTCTTAGAAAGCAATAAACTAAGACTCTTTATAGATGTAGTTAATAATTCTGCTTACTTA
>CAYJRP010000038.1:0-6599 GCA_964372675.1 Candidatus Woesearchaeota archaeon
CCGAGCCTTAGCTTTTTAAGGAAGGCTTCTTTGTCGAAGGCTCTGATGTCTGGGATGTCTTCTCCGGTTCCTATAAAATAAACTGGCTTTTTTAATGCGTAGGAAATTGACAAGGCCGCGCCGCTTTCGTCCTGCTTGTCTGTTTTTGTTATTATCACACCACTTATTTCTGCGAGACTGTTGAAAGTCTTTGCCTGCTCAACAGAATCTTGTGAGTTTGACGCTGACTGGATGACAAGCATCGTGATATCTGTAGAGATTGTTTGCGCTATTTTTTTCAAGCTGCTTGACTGACTGGTATCTGCAGCAGTGTCTATTAAAACGCACTGAATTTCATTCTCTTTTGCGTATTTTTTTGTTTCAGCCGCGATTATTGATGGGTCTGTCCCCTGCCCGCCCCTTGTTATTGGCATGTCCAGCCTTTTTGCGAATGCCTCAAGCTGGTCTATTGATTCTGCATTTGTTGTATCCGCTGCGGCTAAAATGCAGGATATCTCGTTTTTTTGTAGCAAGCCGGCAACTTTGGGGATGCTTGTTGTTTTCCCGCTTCCATGAGGGCCTATAAATAAAATTGTGAATTGCCCCTTTTTTGCCTTTACCTGCTTAATGAAATCCGGAGTCTCTGGAATCAATGAAGAGACAGCATCCCTCAGCGCGAACTCTATTCTTTTTTCCATTTTTTCTTTTTTGACTTCTACGTTTTGCATGCTTTTAGAAAGATTTTCTTTTATTTTCTTCTTTATTTCATCAGAAAGATTCATTGCAGGGACTACAGATTCCCACTGGCGCAAGGCTTCGTCAAGGTCTTCCTGAGATACTTTTGATTTTTTACTGAACATGTCAAGCCATTTTACCTTTTTCTTGCCAGTTTTATCTTCACCCTCAATCTTGAGGCCTTTTTTTTGGGTGAGCATTTTTTTCAGCTGTTCTTTTTCCTCTTCTTTTTCAGCCTGCTTTTCTTTTTCTGACTTTGGTTTTATTCCTTCAGAAGTTTCTTCTTTCGTTTCTTGTGCTGGCTGCTCTTTCTCTTCCTCATGAGTTTCCTTGGCCTTTTCAATTATTTCTTTTTGAGCTTTTTCTGGTTTTGGTTCTTTTTCAGCAGGTTTTGCTTGATGATGGGCTGGAACGTGCCTTCTATGATGAATTACATGCACTTTAGGATGGGATGTTGGGACTCTGGCAATTTCATGCTCTCCAAAGACAACCCACTTGAAGGCGCTTGATATTTCTCCAAATAGCCCTTGAGATTTTTTATGCTTTTGTTTCTTTATGCGGTGTTTTTTATGATGCTCTTTTTTTTGGGCTTTATGTTTGTGATGCTTTAATGCATGTTTATGGTGCTTTGGCTTGGCAATATTTCTTCTTGTCTGCTTTTTGATTCTGCTTTTTTTGCCTCTTTTTTCTGCTTTCTTTTTTCTGGCTTTTTTAACTCTTTTTTTCATGGCTTTTTTAGGGGATTTGAGGTTATAAAGATTTACTGCCATAATTAACGCAGAGAGTGCAAGGGCTATATTTTAAAGAAGTTTATGAAATACTTGCCGAGGATTATCCTGATGAGGAAGAATACTATGACATTGGAGACAACTATCGGAACCATAAATTTTACTCCTGCTCTTTCCTCTCCCTTGAGGACAAGGCCAAGGACAAGAGAGCCTATGATGCTTATTGCTATCAGGAATAAAAGGGAAAAGTAAATTATGAAATTAACAGAGACACTTACGCTTGACAAAGTGAAAGGAAGCTGGGCGGTCGTTTGCACTTCTGGAATTGTTGAGAGGACATTTGTGAGAACTTCCACTAGAATCGTTGACAGCGCAAATAATCCGGGGGCGCCGATTGTCAGGGCAGCCACAATGAATATTACATACATCAAAACATTTGAAGCCGCTCTCTTTTTTACGAATTCCCTTTCTCTGGAATTTGATGCAGTCTCTTCAAGAAGAATGGCAATGTTTCCGCCGGAGCGCAGACCCGATACAATCAACGAGACTGTTCTTTTTATCTTGGGAGAGTTTATTCTTTCCCCCATTTCTATCATTGCATCCTCCACTCTTCTTCCAGTCATGAGTTCTTTTCCGAGCTTTATTATTTCCAAGTCCAATGGATAGAATTCTTTTCTTGCAGCCATTAATAAGGCGCGGTCAGTTGTCATTCCTGCCCGCAAATTGGAGGACATAAGCTGCAGGAAGTCCGGGAAGGCATCTTCCATTTTTTTTACTTTAGTGTACACACCAAGCTTTATTTTCATGATTGAATAAAAAACTGTGAGAAAAAGGAAAAATGCAAAGGCAAAAATGGCGCTTGTTACTTTTTTTGATGATATAAAAAATATAACTCCAACAATGACTGATGTGATTAGGCAGAAGAGCAGAACTTTCTTGCTTGGCTTTTCCTTTCTAACTCCTTTTTTCCTCATTATTGGGTTCTTTTTGCCGAATTTTATTCCGAATTTCATTTTACACCAGCGTTGGCCTTGCAGACCTTATTGCTCCAAGGAACATAACTTGAATTAATATGACGAAGACAAACAAAGACACGTAAGTTATCATGGTCAGGTTTTTCCCAAGGTTTATCATTGATGAGATTATTGTAAGGAAGGTTATTGCAAGAGCCGGGAGTATGATTGTGACAAGCATATAAAACATGATAAGAGGATTGAGCTTGTTTCCATAATTTTGTATTTGGACTATCTGCTCCTGGTTTAGCAGTTTGATGCTGTCTCTGATTACAATAGAGATATCGCTGCCTGCTTTCATGCCGTTGCTTATCTGCCATAGTGCTCGCCTCAATAAAGGGGAAGGGTTTTTCTCCCCCATTTCTTCTATTACTTCCACTTGGGGGACGCCGGCGTTAATTTTTTTCACTGCTTTTTTGAACTCTATGCCCAGCTCGCCATAGCTGGAATAGGAAATGTTCACCATTATGTTGTAAAGAGGAATTCCAGAGCTTAGCTGCACAATCATGTCCTCCAAGGCCGCAACAAGGTTTCTTTCAATGTCTTTTTCTCTTCTTGAGAAGTATATTTTCGGATACAGTTTTTGGCTGAACATTACAAAACCAGACATGAATACAGAGATAAGCAGTGAGAGGAGATAAAAATATGAAAGGCCTATAAATCCAAAGAGGGTTGTAAGCATCATGTAAAAAACGATAAATGAGGATACAAAAGTTCTAATTACAACGTTTTGGTACTGCTCTGTTTCAATCCCTGCATCTGAATTTTTGAGATAAAATTCAAGGCGGGAGTTTTTTTTATGCTTTATAAGAGCCCTGATTAGAATTTTCTTCTTTTTTAGCTTGTCTATGCTTGATATTGTAAATGGTATGTGGAATTTCATTTTTCATTTTCTTTTATGACTCTTACATCATTTTTGCTCATTATCTCCAGAAGGTATTTTTTGTTTTTGTAATAGAGATTTGTGACCTTTCCCATTTCCCCGAGGTTTCTTAGGCCGTTTTTTATCATCCAGTTCAAGATATTCTTTTTTTCCTCAAGGGATTTGTTTATCTCTTCTTCAGACATGCTCGTGTGCCTTCCAATGTCCTCAAAAAATCTGGAGGACTTGGCATGCTTTATCATTTTGTCGCTTTCGGCAGACCAGCGATATAGAGTGTTTGCTTTTGCGGTTTCTCCTTGAGACTCAACTTCTGCGACTTGCAGAACTCTCCTGATTCCCTTTCTCCTGTCTCTGAACATTACAACATTTAGATTGATAGCTTTAAGCAAATTTCCCGGAATGTTCAATGGGGGATTAACAAGCCTGGAAACTGTTTCTGAGGCTGAATCCGCGTGCAAAGTTGCATATACAGAGTGGCCTGTGTGCATTGCTTCAAATAAAACCATTGCTTCCTCATGCTTCCTCATTTCTCCCAAGATGATCCTGTCAGGCCTCATTCTTAATGAATTTATCAGCAAGTCTAACATTGTCACGGCGCCCTTTCCTTCTGGGTTTGGCAGCCTTGTCACTAAAGGTGTCCAGTACAAAAACTCAGGAAGCATAAGCTCTTTTGTGTCTTCAATTGAGATGATTCTTTGGTTTGGCGGAATGAAAGGCATGCATGCATTAAGAAGGACTGTTTTTCCCGAGGCTGTGCCTCCCGAGATTATTACATTCATTTCATATTCTATCGCGAGCCATAGCAAGGCTGCTATTTCTATGTCGCATGTGTTGTTTTTAATCAGGTCAATTATTGTGTACGGGTCTCTGGCGAATTTTCTTATTGTTATTGTATTCCCTTTCGTGTTGATAGGATAGAGAACAGAGTTAATTCTGTCGCCGCTTAATAAGTGGGCGTCAAGCAACGGATTTAGCACAGTGATTTGCCTGCCGACGCGCCTTGCGATTATATTTGCGTAGTTGATTATGTCATCCTCTTTTTCCAAAATAATGTTTGTGTTCAGCCAGCCGTATCTTTTGCTGAAAACACGCAATGGCTCCTTTGATGAGATAATTACTATCTCTTCTAAAGCAGGGTCGTTGACAAGATATTCAATTTTGCCCAGGCCGAGCATCTCCTGCATCAAGCTGCCTACAAGAAATTTTTCTGTTTCCAACTCGAGGGTTGGAAGCTTTTCCTTTATGAGCTTGCCTGCCTGCTCCCTGAATCTGTGCTTAATTGCCTGGAAGGATTTCGGATCGCTTAATTCCTGCATGCTTATAGAAGTTATGGAAATCAGCTCATTTCTTATGTCGTTAAGCAAGGTAAGCGTGGCTATTTTTATTTCAGGGATTATTAAGTTGTATTCTGTTCCCATCTTTTCTTTTATTATTTCCACTTTGACTCGCGCGCCGTCTGCCTCGATTTCATAGGTTTCAAGAACTTCTCCTGCTTCTTTTTTATGTTCTATCTTGTGATAGTCTATCGTCTGGACCTTGCCGCCATGGCGCAATGGCATTGCTTCTTTTGCGGACGATTGCCTGTTTTCCTGATTTTCATGCGCATGGCTGATTATTTTCGCGGGGCCTTTGATTGAAATGACCTGACGATACGCTTTCCCCGAATTTACATTATGTGTTATTTTGTGCTTTTTGCTTTGCTTCATTTTCATCTTCTTTTGGCTCATTTAATTCGATTTTTGGGTTTCCAACAGTTGGATAGTGAATTTCTGCAAGGTTTCCTTCTTCTAATATTTGGCACCAGTTCATTGCAATTAGTTTGCTGACCTTAAAATATTTGGCGATTGCTGAAATCTGCAGGGATTTTTTCATAAGCAATAGCTCATAAAGCAAATCTATGTCTGTCTTGTTCCTCCCTTTTTTCAGCGAGACATTTTTTATTGATGACTCCGCTTTTTCCTCTTTTTTAAATTTATTTTTTGCTTTAATTAAAGTATATAACATTACCAAGATGACTAAGAGCCACTCTGAAGCAATTATTATTCTGACCTTTGTGCTTAGGCCTTCTTCTCCGTTTTCTTCTTCATCATCACTGCCAAAAATGCTTTTTCCAGAAATTCCGCTTGAAGTCATGGAGCCGAAGCCAACCACATTATAATAAGTATGAAAAACCACTAAAAATACCAAGATGCCTATAGCAATTACTAAAATTTTACCTTTTCCCTCTTCTTTTTTTTCCATATTTTTAGAAAGTTTTTTGTCTATATATAGTCTACTAACGCCTATTTTATAAACTTTACTTGCTTTTGCAAACAAAGTTTATGGCTTCCATATTTTATTTTAGCGTGATACCATAAGGTCTTGCCTTGGGGATAAAGCTTTAAGTTAACATATAGAGAATCCTGGCAGATAAATTCTCTAATAGATAATTCTGAAAACTTGCTGTTTAATCGACATAATTATCCATAATAACGCTTTTGGACAGGAGCATCAAATCTTAATGCCATCGAGCTTCTAAAATATTTCTGTATTTGTTAATTCTATATGGCGTTCTATGCTCTTGGCATAGGGAGTTTCACACTGTTGTTTCGGGTAGCGCCCCGAGAAGCTCATTTTTGAGCTGTAAGGAAAAAATATTCTGCATCTCTCCCGCGTAATTTAACAAGCTTGTCAATATCTTTTGAAAATATGCCTGCTTTGATTAATTCTGATTCTTCGCAGAATCTGGAAAACCCTGCTTTTCTAATTGATTCCTTTGTTTCATTAAGTGCGGGAGTTTCTCTAAACATGGTAGGTATATTCTCGCCAGTGATTATTAAATAACCTCCAGGGACTAATACTCTGTAAGATTCTCTAATCATTGCAAAAGCACTCTCCTCTGAAACATCTGGCTGAGAAACAACATAATGCATATGCACTTCATCAAAAATTCCGTCTCGAAAAGCCAATTTCTCTCCATCCATACGATAAAGAAATATATCTTTCGGGTTTAATCTTCTACGATCAGATTCTGCTTTTCGAACTTCTCCGTTTAAATTCATATCTATACTCGTATCAAATAAAAGGATAGCTATTTCTTCAACAGAATGCATCCTATTTTTTGGAAGTTCTATTCCATGATATTTTAGCCCATTGGGTTTTGCTGATAAAAAAGAGTCTAAACCGGCATAGCAGATAGGATGTCCGCCATATCCTATTTCAAGAATATTTTTGTCCATACTTTCTGGGCAACTTATCAGGTTTATAAAACTATCAGAATAG
>CAYJRP010000039.1:0-6584 GCA_964372675.1 Candidatus Woesearchaeota archaeon
GTCTTTCTCGTCCTCTATACCTGCTACGCTGCAATAACGCTCAATAATTCTTCTTTGTAGACTCCTAGGATTATCTAGGAACATTTGGGAGAATTCCCAATAAAATGGGCCGCACGAGGCTTTTTCCCAATCAAAAACAATAGTCTTCTCTCTTTCATTTTTTCCAAGATTTAGTATACTTAAATCCGTATGCAAAAAAGTTCTTTCTGAGAGTTCTGATAATTCTTCGAGAGACAGAATTAATCTTCTTGTATTTTTAGAAGGGCTTATTTGAGTTTTAGCCCTTAATAAGGGATCCTTCAATAATGTAATACTTTTATTTATCCATTTATCAATTTGTTCACTATTCACATTGACTTCAATATTCTTATTCTGAGTTTCTAAATGAAATGCTGCTATATCTTTCACATAGTTCATAGTAGAGCTTCTTGAGAATTTGATGTAATCCATCACAATAAACTCTTCTTCAGATAACACGGGTGTTGGCACAGAAATGCTCTTGAATGTTGCTAGCACTCTTAAAACCTCTGATTCAAAGTGGCTATTCTTACCTATTTTTACATAATACTTCGGACTGTCGCCTTTTAGTAATACATACCCCTGATTACGCGAATCAGTTGAAGTTTCTTCCCATCTTTCAAATTCTATTAAAGGACTGTCCCTAAGCTTTTTTATAATTGCTCTATTCATTATACTCCACTGCTTCCAAAATATACCTTTCTATTTCTTTTATGCAACTAGCAAATGGTCTGCTTGTATCAACTTGCACACACTCACGGTATTTTGATGCAATGTAATAATATTTTTCCCACTGTTGTTCCAACTTTTTTCTCTCCCTATTCCTCATTTCTTCTTTGTCCCTTACAAAGACTCTTTGAGATAAAAGATGAACCGGAGGCAACAATATGAAAGTCTTTTTTGGTTTAGGTATGCCTATTTCTAAATTTAAGGATATTATTTGATCAAGCTCCCTTAAATCTTCTGATTCGTATACTCCGCTAGTATAATATCCTCTTTCCAACAAGATTAAATCACCTTCTTTAGCTACTTGGACAAGATTATTATCATATGACTGTTTTCTAGCCTCGGCAATGCGACAAGAAATATTTTTCCATCCATAAAGGTCTGCTAGTTTTATTTCTTTTCTACATTCAAGCAACTCGGGCGTATCAATATCTCTAAAACAAATAATAGATAATCCTTTTAAACAAAGTCGGCTTTCAAGACTAGAGATCATTGTAGTCTTTCCTGAACCATTTGGACCTTCCAAGCAAAATAAGTGTTTCATTTTTTGTAAACCTCCTCTATTTCTGGAACAATCTTTTTCCAATCATATTTTTCTCTGACTTCTGCTCTTGCAGTAATCCCAATTTCCATATCAGCCCATGCAATTTCTGCTTTTTGTATGAGTGATTCCAAATTATCTGGTTCAAATAAAAATCCATTCTTTCCATCTCTAATAATTTCCGAAGGGCCGAGGTTATTTGCTGCGACAACAGGTTTTCCACTAACCATTGCCTCCAAAATAACAATACCAAAAGTCTCATTTGAACTTGGAAGGATAAATGATCTTGATGCTTCAAATGCATTGACTACATCTTCTCTATTTGGTTCGCCAATACAAATAACATTTCTAGGCACATCTTTTCCAAAATACAGTGCTAAGCCTTCGTTTGTTATTCCTCTCCCAACCATCACAAATTTTCTTTTAGGTAATTCTCGAGCTAAAGAAAGAAAAAGCTCAGGCCTCTTATATTTTGTTGCTCTACCGACAAAAAGATAAAAATCATCCCATATTCCAAATTTTTTTCTAAAAAGATCTCCATTTCCGGAACCAAATTCTTCTAAATTTACTCCATTTGGAATATATTCAGAGTTTATCCCATAATTTTTCCTGAGTGAACCATGAAGCCATTTAGCAACACTAATTACTTTTTCTGACCTCTTACAAACCATTATCATTCTATTAGTTAGATAATCTATTGTTCTATTCCAACTTTCAGGAAAATCTTCTTTATTGTAGAGGTTATGCACTGTAAAAACTGTTCTTGTTCCTTTTACATTGTAAATTTGCTCCCAATAAGGATGCCCATGTAAATGTACTACGTCTTTTTCCCTTAGTCTTTTGGCTAGTTTTCTTCCTGGCAAATCTATATATCTTTGCCACCCATACATATCAAATCTTTTGGGATTATGTTTAAGAAAGGTATTTGGAATTTTATCTTGGACTGGTAGAATGTAATCTCTGAAAATTTTACTCCAATTTTGTAAAGATTGTGGAACATTTATGAATTCATAATCGTGTCTTGAATTCCGCACTATATTTAATATATGTTGGGCTGCTCCCCCATAATGTCCCTCAATTGGACCTATTGCAATTTTCATCTTATTTCCTCCAGAGAATTAATAGTGCTATATCCTCTTAATTTCTTTTCTCTGTCTATAAGAATTGCTTTTGCGCCCAAGTTTATAGGAATATCATAATCTAAGGAAGGAGAATTTCCCACCACTAATATATCCCTAATATTAAGACCTCTATTCCTAAAAAATGCGTCATACAACCCCTCTGATTTGGTTACTCCATTTTCACAAGATAAGACTACTTGCTGAAAATGATGCCTAATATTTAACCTATTAATGATTCTTCTTCCGACTGTGCTGGTATCTGAAACAAGATATAAATCATTATTTCTACTTAATCTTTCTAAAGAAGACATAGTCTCATTATAAAGCTTTGCTCTTTTCAGCGGGTTCTCAATCCAGTATATTATATCCTCTATATTTGCTTGCGAGTTAGTTCTATTTATTAACAACTTAGCAAACTCTTCTGGAGATACCTCTCTTTTAAACCAATCTTGTAAAACCAATTTTTGGAAATCTTCTTTTTTAAACCCAACTAACTTAGATATCTCTTCTCCAAAATCTGGACCATTAGCTAAATAAGCTAAAGTTCCCCAAAAATCAAATATTATATTTCCCATATAAGTATTAATATAGAAATATATTTAAATATGTTACCATTATTTAATAAATATGATAAGAAATTTAGCAGACAAAGTTATGAATGGAGAATATCTTTCTTCAGCCGAGCTTCAAGGATTAGTTAGAGAGATTAGAAATAAAAGAATAGACGATTTACAGTTTGTTTCTTTTTTGGCAGCTTTGGAAACTAGAAATAGACTAAAGGGAATAAATGTTAACGAATGTGTAAATTTTGTCAGAGCATTGAGAGAACCATTAACTACCGACTTAGAAGGAATATTGTGCCCTGCAGGATGTGGCGGAGATCCGATTAAAACTATTAATATTAGCACGCCTACTTCAATCATTCTTGCTTCTGGGGGAATTCCTGTACTTAAAAATGGATTTAAGAGTGTTACCGGAAAATGTGGAAGTAGGGAAATTTTAGAAGCTATTGGAATTGAGCCGTTTCTAAGTCTTGAACAAACACTAGAGTCAGTAAGAAATGTAGGAATTGGGTACTATGATTTTCAGAATCTAATTGTAATGGAAAAACGTTCCGGTTTTAGGAGCCCTCTTAATTATATCGGTGCTTTATCACATCCTGTTAAAATTAGTTATAAACTTTTAGGATGCTCAGATAAAGATCAATTTGAGAAAATGATTCCTATAGCTGATGAATTGTACGAAGGGTATTTATTGACATTTAACCCAGAAATAGATGAAATTTCTACAGTTTCTCCAACAGAGATTGTTGAGAAGCGCAAGAACAACAAATCTAGATATCTATTTAATCCTATAGAAATAGGAATAACTCAAAAAGATTATCGCGGAATGTTGACTTCACAAACCTCTCAAGAAAATGCAGAGAGAATCTTAAGAACTTTTGATGGAAAAACTTCTCCGGTATCTGAAATACTTGCTCTTAATGCTGGAGCAGGATTTTATATAACTGGAAAATCTAGTAGTCTTAAGGAAGGATATGAATTAGCAAATACTTTTCTTTCCAATGGAAGCACAAAACGCAAACTTGAAGAATGGAGGGAATTTATAACAAAATTACAATGAAATACCAAAGACTTTTAGATATTATATCTCCTTCAACTGAGGAGAAACTTAGGGTAGAAAGGACAAGAGATTCTTTAGTTAAATCAATAGAATCAGAATTTGTAGACTATTCTGGTTCTGTAATGGTTAAAGTATTTGGTTCTGCAGCTACTGGAAATTTTTTGCGTGGTTATAGAGACATAGATTGTTTAATGGTTTTTGAGAAGTTTGATAAATATGAGTTTAGGAGTAGACTTCTTAATGTTCCCAACATTAGTTTGGGTGAGTTCGTAGAATCCCCCAGATTGGTCAAAGATAAGGCCAATGGTACTTACCAATATTTTTTTATCAGTATTGGCGCAACAACTTCAGACAGAAAACGTGAGGAGCATCTTGAAGCTGATATGTTGCACCATCCAGACTTCACTCTTGAACATCTGACGGAAGATCAACAATCAGACGTTTTATTAACAAAACAATTTTTGAAAAATAGAGGATTATATGGTGCAAAAGTCGGAGGATTTGCTGTTGAACAGGTAGTATGTCACTATGGGGGATTTACTCAATTCTTAGACGAATTACTGAATGGAGGAGAAATATTTATCGATTATTCGGGTAAATATGTTGGACCAAAACAACCGATGGTGATTTCTTATCCTTATTGTGGAAAAGATAATCTTACTTCCGCCGTGACCGATAAGGATCTTGAAACTATGAGAAGGTATGCACATGAAATTAGAAAAGATGAGGAAATTTTTATTGAAGATTCTCGTAAAATTCTTAATAATGAATTTTGGAAAAAAAGAGCAAGAAAATATGGATTGAATGAAGAGTTAGGCATGCCTGATATATATCTTAACCATAAAGAAAATAGAGTTTTAAGAGCAAAATTAAAACCAAGGAAAAAAGAAAAAATTTTAGATGGGGGATGTGCAAATGGACACACGACCATTTATGTTGTTCCACCAAACAGCGCTAAAATTTGGGCTATTGATGCCTGTGAAGAAACAATTAAACTTGCTAGAGAGTTAGCAATTTTAAGAAATCGTCAAGATATCAATTTTCTTACAGCCGACTTATTAGATTTAGGTTTCCCAGACGATTTTTTTGATAAAGTTTATGTCAAGAGAGCCATATCTAACTTACCGTCAAGAAGATCCCAAATAAATGCTATAAGAGAAATAGCTAGAGTTATGAGAAATTCTGGAAAACTATTTGTTTTTGATATATTTAAGAAAGGTTTTGACAGACTTAATAAAATGAGATATGAAAGAGGCTTAGAGCAAATATTAGCACCCTATCATTGTTTAGCATTAGATGAAGAATTTATTCAAGACATTCAAAAAGAAACACCATTTAGAGTTATTCATTTAGAGGATCCAACCACAACTTATTATATTCTTACGAGAATTAAATTTCCTCAAATATTGAAAATGATTGGCAAACAGCCAAGATCAAATTCCTTATTAAATAAAATAGCTTCTATTCTCCCAAATATGGGAAGTTTGGGTGTTAATAAATTATATATCTTTGAGAAAAATGATATCTGAAAGTCAACTTGTAAAAAGAATAAGGCAATATCAAGCACAAGCGCTTAGTCTAGAGGATAGAATTAATAGAATTGATATTGTTGGTGCTAGTTCTGGGGAGTCAAATCTTATATTTTTTGTTGATATAAACAATTTACCCTATCTTGTTAAAATTAATGGGGTCTGGGGAAAAGAAGTATCATTCTTTCGTTCAGAATATGATAAACTTAGATCTTTAGAGAAATATCATATCGCACCCAGAGCTTTTGTTTATGATGACACCTCCTTTACTTTTCCATTTATGATTCTTAAGCGATATGAAGGGAGAACTTTAAGAACTGATGAATGTGAAAAAAAAGTTGGTGAATTAGTATCCATTCTTAATAAATTAACAGAAATTCCCTCTGATCAGATTATAAATTCTGAAGGTTTTAAGAGAGATATAAAAAGTTGTAGAGAATATGTTGAAATATTACCAAGATATGCAAGTAATCAACTTATTGAATACGAAAAAAGAATTGGCAGGGATGCAACTTATGGATTAGTTATGAAAGCTCATCATAATGCAAGAAGATTGATAGATAAGAGTCTTGATTTATTCCAAGGAACAGAATTAGGGCTTATTCATACAGGGATACATCCTAAAAATATTATCCTTTCTCCAGATAATGTTTTACATTTAATAGACTGGGAGCATGCAGGGATTGGCGACAAAGCATTTGAAATTTCATCTTTATTTAGATCAAATCAATTTAGCCAAGAAACACAAGAAGAAATACTTAATTCATATCTAGGAAAAACTGGACAGTTCGAACAAAGAGTTGACCTATATACAGAATTGTTCAAAATTCATGAGGTATTATGGCATGCGATAAGGGTTGATAAAGCTAGAAAAGGAGAGATACAATTAACCAAAGAAAAAAATGAAGAATATTATAGAGATTTGTTAAAGAAACATATCGGAACTCTCAGTAACTCAGAGTTGTCCAAATAAGTCCCTTTATCTTAACAATGCAGTATCTATAAGAGCGCGCCCTTATCTGTTTT
>CAYJRP010000040.1:0-6447 GCA_964372675.1 Candidatus Woesearchaeota archaeon
TAAAGGAAACTAAAAATCATCCTACCACTTTTCTGAAGTTCTTATATTTTCTATCCTCAACGCGCAATTGTACACTTTCAACTTTATACAATTCTCTCAACCTAATATCTAAAATTTCTTCTTTACCCATATCGACACAACCATTTCTTCGCACAATTCTCGCATAATTCCTTGCTTGTTGCAGAGCAGTCCTATTATCATCTGCATCAAATCTATGCTCGTGCTGCCTTTCACGTTGAATCGGAATCAAGGCTCCGTGTTCCATCCATAAAACATTGTATTTTGCCAAGTATTTTGTCATATTGAATATTTCATAAAGCACTATTTAATTATTGTTGCAGTCCAAAATACTAAATCTCTAAAATAACGCCTTTTCTTCCAACATTTATCACGCGAGTTTTTCCAATTTTTTCCTCGCTGCCAAAAGTCTCGTGAATGTGCCCGTGCAATAAAATATCTGGCTTGAATTTCTTTATCGCTTTCATTATTGCCTCACTTCCCTCAAAACCAGAAATATCTGAGGACAAGCCATGAGCAGGATGCATATGAGTCAGCATGACTTTTTTCTCAATTCCTTTCAAACCAGCATGGGCCTTCTCCAAAGTCTTTTGCAATTCTTCTTCAGTAATTCCGCTACGGGGTCCAATTGCAGTCGAAGCGCTTCCTGCTCCAAAGAATCCGACCCCTTCATAAACAGCAGAATATCCATGAATGTTTTTAACTCCGTAAAGCTGCGCAAGAAAATCAGTTGTAGCAAAACTATCCCAATTTCCAGGCAATATCAAGACTTTCTGATTCTTATTCTTAAATGGCTTTATCAAATCCTTGCTTTCTCCGAAGCCAGTCAAATCCCCGCATAAAACAACCAAATCAACATTTTCTTTCTCAGCTCGCTCAGCTAATTCTTTAGTCAGTCTAGAGTCTCCATGCAAATCTGAAGCAGCAAGTATTTTCAATTTCTTTGCCATGAAATTTATTAAATAAAACAGAATATAAAGCTATCTAATGCCCTCAACAGCAGCACGCAGCTTGCTAATAAAAATCTCCCCTGCTTCCTCTCCCTCAGCAATGCTAGCCCCTAAATTGCCCGCGTTTTCCAGCCACATTCTCTCTGTAGCACTTTCATCGCCGTCGCCAGCAGGGCTAAAATTAATCTTGTCCCTGAAAGCAACAATTATCAGCAAAATAATCAACACAATGGCAGTAATATACAAAACCTCTTTTCTTATTTTCACAATGGCTTTAAATAAACAAGATATAAATATCTTTCCGGCCTAAAATACCTATGGTTGATGAGTCAGGTGAATGCGACAGGCAAAGAAGATTTATAGCACAGGTTATTGCGTCAACTGCCATAAACAAGGAACAGCTTCTGGACTATTTGAACACCGAAACAGAAAAGCTTGCCAATGTCCCCGATATTTCAATAAAAAGTGCTATGTGTGCTGTCTGGGGCGAGCTGTCGCGCGACGAACGCTTTGTCCTTGACCAAAGATATCGCGTCTTGAATAATTATGGACCGTACGTCAAATCTTATATTGAAATAGGAAAAGCCTTTCCGCATAAAATAAACCCTGCAAAAGTCAAGAAAATAAAAAAACAGGCAATGGCAAAATTGCATCCAATCCTAATAGATATAGTGAGAAGTTTCCAGGAGTAAACTAATTCCTAGTTACTCCAAATAACTACTATTTTAGATAACATAATAGCCAAAAAGCTTAAAAGCAACATAATTATTCCAATATAAAGGTTGCAAAGCATATATTCAAATGGCACAGAAACCAAAAGACAATTTCGACGTATTTTTCCGACGCAAGCCCGCGTTAATGCTTGTTGCCTTAAAGAAGCTTACAAGAGCGAGATACGGCTCAATTCTAGCAAAAGAAGTAGACTGCACATACAGCCACGCAGTAAAGATTCTTCAAACCTTAGAAAGACTCGACTTAGTAACTTTTGAGAAGAAAGGCCGCATCAAGTTAATAAAATTAACCAAAAAGGGCACAGAAGTTGCCAATAACATAGAAAATATTAAGAAGTTGATTGAATAATTAATTCTTATCCATTGTCAATTTTTCCATAAAAGTATCCAATCCTTCAATATGGGAAATCCCGCTTCTTAATAAAATGCTTCTCAAAGAATTGTCCAATTTAACGCCCATCATCTGCAATTCTCTCTTTAAGATAAAATAAAGCCACTTTCCCTTCTTGTCAAAGTCAGTCAAAATGCAAACTCTGTCCTTTTTTGCAATCTGCGCAGATATCAGCTCAATCATTTCCCGCAAGGACACCCCATTCCTGTAAATCGAAAAAACCCTTTCAAAGCCAAGAGAATTAAGGGCGGCAACATCCCTCGCTCCCTCAACAATTATGACATAATCTTTGTATTTAGCAAAAAGAGACTGCCACCCAAGGCTTAATTCCATCTCCTCCAAAGTCAAGGCAAGTATAAATATTTTTGTTGTTTACAGAAAAAACATTATCTGTAAAAATGGCCCCGACGGGACTTGAACCCGCGACACTTCTGTTATCTAAGACAACCTTTCATTAATCTTCTTCAAATTATAAAGAATTATTTTCTGTAAATTTTGATATAAGTTTTTATCCTCTCGCTTTTTCGAGCCTTTTGTGGAACTTAGATATTCGTCCAACAAACCAAACGGAATGTCTAAAATTGGGATATCTTTTGATTGAAGCAGGTAAAACATAATCAGGCGCGTAGTTCTGCTGTTGCCATCTTCAAACGGATGGATGTGCTGAAATTCATTGTGAAAGTAAACTGCGAAGTTGAGGATTTCTTTAAGAGTTGGCTTTTTCTTTTGTACAAAACTATTATATTTGGTAATTAATGCTTGCAGTTCTTTTTCTATGTTCTTTGTTTTAGTGATTGTAAAGTCTAAGTTGCCAGAGATATAAACTTCTATTTGTCTAATTTTACCTGCGATTTCTGGTCTATGTTGCATTGCAAAATTGTGATACTGTAAGATTTTATCAATAGTTAATGGAACCTTCTGCGTTGTGTCCGTAATCATTTGCAGAAGTGCTTTGTGGTAATTCTTTACTTCCTCGACATCTTCAATCTTCAGGTTTGCAGGAATCACTTTATCTTTAAGGATATTCTTGGTTTGACTCAAGGTTATGGGATTTCCCTCAAGTGATAAACTATGCTGAACAAATGAAATTTGAAGGTCACCAATCAGTTCTTGGTATCTTGGTAAGTCTCTTCTTTTTAGAGTTCTAAATTTTTTGAGTTCTTTAATAATTTCTTCTAAGTAGTTGGTAGAATCATCAGTAATCACTGAGTGCTTATATCCAAAGTAAACCAATATATTGTTTAGGAGTATATTGTAAAAGACTTTAACTCGCATGGGTTTTTCAGAGATAATAAGAGCCAATCCATTTTTAGACATAATATTAATATATTTTCTAAAGGTAATGTGGTTTAAGTTGGCATTTTTCGAGGTTACTTCTTTCTTTTGCAATGATCTACTCAAAAACTGTGCCATGTCCGGAGTAAGCAAATAATTGTAAGAAATATTATTGCGTAAACAGTGAAAAATAATTTTATACAGTAAGTCGGTTTTCTCACTCTTTTTTATTTGAAAACCGTGATTATTTTTTACAAGGAGACCTTCTCTGACTAGCTCTCTTAATTGTTTATGAATGACGTGATACTCCAGTTCAGTCTTTTTGAAATGTTCTACGAATTCAATAGGCTTAAGGGGGCTTCGATAAAAATATGCAAATTCGAATATATCGTACTTGGTAACCATAAGAATTATACCCCACAGTGCTATATAAATCTTACTATTCTATATGATAAGTTACAATTTCTGTAACTTTTAGTAGCTAATGGCTTTGATACCACCAGTACCTCTTGTCCGTTTTGAAACGTAGTTTTATGTATAAATTCTGTATAACATCTCTAAGATTTTAAGGATTGTCGAGATGGAATGGATGGAAGAAAGTTTTATATACTAAGTAAGGCATGACTTACTATGGTAGAAATAGAAACAGCAACAATAAGCTCAAAGGGGCAAATAGTCATACCTGCAAATATGAGGCAAGGAATAAAAGAAGGAGACAGATTCTTAATTATTAAAGATAAGTCTAGCTTTTTGCTTAAGAAAGCAGATGATTTGGATGAGAAGTTTAAAGAAGACCTTGAATTTGCGAGAAAAACAGAAGAAGCCTGGAAGAGACATGATAGGGGCGAGTTTAGAAGAATGGAATTAGACGATTTTCTGAAAGAAATGAAAAAATGGTGAGAGTTGACTTTGACGAGCATTTTAAAAGAACCCTTTTTAAGATAAAAGATAAATCCATAATTGAAAGAATTGAAAAATTACTTATAAAAATTAAGAACAATCCTGAAATAGGAAAACCAATGAGAAATTTAAGAAAAGGAACGAGAGAGGTTTATGCAGGCTCGTTTAGACTTTCGTATGCATATGATAAGACAAATCAGATAATTGTAATTTTAAATTTTTATCATAAAGATGGGCAATAAGTTTTAAGGATTGTCGAGATGGAATAGGTGCTTCTTTATTCAATGCTTTCCGTGAAAACTGGAATAATTTTCTTTTCTGCTTTACGTAATCGCTCTTGAAACGCTGGTCTGCTTACTTTTGATAACTTGGCAAGATGGACAAGATCTATTTTTCTTGGAAAATTATAATAGCCGTGCTTCATAGCCAGTTGTATGGCTTCTTTCTGTTTTACTGTTAAATCTGGAGACAGATGGGCTAAAACAACATCTGTTAGCTTTTTTTTCTCAATAGAACGTAGTTTAACTTTATATGCTGGAATATTGAAAATCCGCATTAATTCTTCTTTATCCCACGATGCTAACTCCCAGTCCTCAAACCCGTCTGTTCTCTGAACCACTGGTTTTATCTGGATTATTTGTGGATTAAATATTGGGTCAAATGACTCGTTAATTGGATCTTCCCTAAGAGTAAGCATGCAGTTTCCTTTATATTCTAATCTTCTGACACCTTTCATCCTTTTGAAATCTCTGACAAACCTCTTTTTATCCTGTTCTCTTCCTTGTAAAATATGATGCTGTGTATAAAAGAACCTATTTTTCTTAATCCAGCTTTTGATTACATAAACAAAGTCCGTTACATTATACTTCTCGCACAAAGGTCTAATTCTACAATTCTTGTGCCATATCTTGAACCTTGCAACCCACATATAATTTTTTTAGTTTCCAAACTTAAAAATCTTGCTATTTCCCTACATATGTAGGGTAAAATCATTTATTTACGAGCTTTTATGAGTTTTTATGGAAAAGAAAATGACTTTAGAAGAAGTGGTTAAAAAGATTGAAGGAACTCCCGCAAATAGTTGGGAATATTCAAGACTCACTGGAAGAGATCCAAATCCTCTCCGTGGTTGTGTACAGCATAATGATTCTTACACGACAGTCTTAGGAAAAATTAAAATAAAGGTCTCAAAACATCATGGAACAAGATGGTTTACTTGTGATTGGGATGGCGACTCCTCACGCGATTTTGAAAGTCATTCGATATGTTTATATGTAAATGATGAGATAACAAAGGAATATGATGACAGTAAAATAATAAAACCAATTTATAATAAGATTGAAAAAGCAATTCAAGAGACTAAAAAAGAAAATAAAAGAAGAGCAAAATAGGTAGGGTCAATTTTCATGGTTATCTCTGTTAAGCTATTCATTAAAATGACTTGTATAGCCACTACTACTCGTTTTGGACAAAAAGTAAGGATGGCCCCGACGGGACTTGAACCCGCGACACCCGGCTTAAAAGGCCGGTGCTCTACCAAGCTGAGCTACGAGGCCGCTAGGAAAACATGCATAAGATGATTTTTAAACCTTCAGTTTAGAAAAATTTACTGCGGACTAGAGCCTGGCCCCAGCATCGTAGCTTTCTTCGGCAGCCCTATAAAATCCTATTCCAAATTCGGTACGCATTTCAACTTCCTTTAAGACCTCTTTCCAAGTTAAAATTTTATCTCCTAAAGCAATCCTGTCATTAGGATCGCTCTTTTCTACAGCACCTCTTATCTCTTGTAAAATAGGCTCTTTATATATTATCATTATCGATATACTCGCCAAGTGTGCTCGCATTTTACGCATTTGTAAAACTTTGTCTCTGACTCATCTGACGAACGGGTTTGCATTGTCCAGAAATAAGCATCTTTGTGCTTGCATGAAGGGCATTTCATCTCAACAACAGGATAAGTGTTAAGCTTGCCTTCATCAATTACAGCAACCCTCTCACCAGAGGCCATTTTCTGTGAAGCTTCTATCTTTATCTTTCCCTTGGCTCTGTGTCCGCACTTTCCGCAATAAGCCTTCCTTCCATCAACAATTATTATGCTTCCGCATTTTGGGCAAAATTCCATTAAAACACCGATTTATTTTTTTATATAACCATAAAGGATATATTAACCTTTCTGTTTCTA
>CAYJRP010000041.1:0-6361 GCA_964372675.1 Candidatus Woesearchaeota archaeon
AATTCATTCTTTTTTTATTGGAACTTATGTGCTATAAGTAACGCAGTTATCTATAAAACAGCGCACTAAAACCTTCCTGCCTAAGAGGGTAGGAAAAGATGCTATTTTACTGCCTAAATAGTTAGATTATTAGCTATCTCTTCGGTAAAATACAATATAATTCCTGCCTAAATGGTAAGGCTTAGGATACATTATAGGTTATAATCCAGCTAATAGGAAGCTTTAAATATAGGGTTACCTATTAGGTAACTATGTATAATGAGATACCTTACTATGGATTAAGAGCTTATGCTTTGTTTTTCTCAAAGCATGGTTTGCAAGAAGGATTTACCCAGTCGGACTTAGATTGGATAGTTGGGCAAAGCATGAAGAAAAAAATATTCTCTTTATTAGTAAATAATGGCTGGATAAAGAAGGTTTCACCCAATACTTATAAATGTGTAAATCCTGAAATAATCTTAAAAGGATTATTGGATTTTAAGGTTCCTCAGATAATTAAAGAAGCTAGGAAACCTTATGCCTTTACTGGATTGTCAGCAATTGAAATATGGTCAGATTATTCTTATATTCAAAGAGGAAGGGAGAAATCCCCTTATTATATTAAGGTCTTAAAGAAAGACTTGAAATATTGGAAGGCTTTTTTTAATAAGTATAGGGTCCCAAATTATGTTAAAGCGGGCTCAACAATAGGGGAATTTGTTATTTTGATTCCAGTAGAAAGATTGGACTCAATGGAAAAAGATGAATTACAGGTTGAAACATTAAAAGAGACTGAGAGGACTGCAAAGGCCAATAGCTTTTATGCTTATCCTTATAATTATATGAAGGAGAAATATGGAACAGTTACAGCTTAGGGAAAAAGAAATATTTGAAACTTTAAAGAGGATTAAAAAAAGTGAATTTGTAGTTATTGGGGGATATGCCGTTAATGCTTATACCCTGCCCAGATTTTCCGTTGATTGCGATATTGTAATAAAAGACAGAAAGGAGTTAGAGGGAATTGAAGAAGCTCTTCTTGAATTAGGATATGTTAAGGAAAAGAATTATTCAGAGGAAGTTCCTTATGATGGTAAATTTGAAAGATATGAAAAAGAGCTAGGGCAGAACTTTAGGGTAAGCATGGACATTCTTATAGGTGAAGTTCTTGACAGACAAACGAAAGCTAAATTCTCTGCTGATTGGGTATTTGATAACTCTGCTTTGCGAAATCTACAAGGTAAAACAATCAGTGAACAGCTTAAACTTAAAATAGTAAACCCTAATGCTTTATTTGTAATGAAATTAATTAGTTGCAGGCAGACGGATATTAGAGATATCTTCCTCTTAATTAACTCTGTCAAGGATAAGAAGTGGATAAATCAAGAAGTTTCGCAAAGGTATAATCTGAAGGATAGAGTGTCTAAGGCGTTAAGTAAAATTAACTCTAAACAGTTTAAGGATGAATTACAAGGAGTTTTTGGCATGGTTGAGGATAAAATATTTGAGAGAAATAGGGAGCTAATATTAGAGTTAGAAAAATGAGCTAGAAGATACTGATCATTCCTGGTCCGGCAATCCCAATAACCTCTTAATATCAAAGAAATCTTGTACATAAAACTACTCGGGCGTTTTCAGCTAATAGCAATCTCCGTAATATCCGCTTTCGTAACCGCAATCATCCAAATAGCGATAATTTCTTCTATCTAAATTTCTATAACGATAAACATCATCGTAATATCCGGAATCATAATTTCTATAATTATGCAGGGCATATCTATGGTGGCGCCCATAATCGTTTCTTGGCTTTTCGACATATCTTGGAATAGAGTAGTAAGGAGGATAAGAATAAGTTAAATCATAAACAACATCTCCCTGCCATGGCGAGCCATATTTGAAATAATTATACATTCGATTGTGGGGAATTCGGTCTTCTAAATACTGATTATAAACCCGCCAGTCATAATCGCGATTATAATTATTATAATGGTGGGCAGAAGCAAAATTTACAAAAAAAGCCAAAGCAATCAGTGCAATAAGCAATAATGACTTTTTGTTCATAAAAGTCCATAAATTCTAATATTATAAATATTATTGTTGTCTATTTCGCCCTTATTTTCCCAAACTGCCAGTCTTTTAGAACTGCTCTGGCAGTCCTGTCAGTATCAACAAGATTGCCTTTTCTAAGGAACTTAAGCTTTCTGCCAAGCTCCTCAAGCAAAATCTCAGAATCCCCATTTGCATCAATTCCATAAAACTTTTCAAGCACACCCGGATACTTTTTCATTATTTCAGAAACAACAAAATCAGGATTTTTTGTTTTGTCATAAGTTTTGACGCCTATTGTAGCATGCTTTTTCAAGTCCTCTCTGTGCAGTGTTGAGTTTTCAGATTCTATAATAACTCCCGGAGTATCTAAAAGAATTATACCAGGCGCAAATCTTATTTTCTGGATTCCTTTGGTAAATCCCGCTTGCGTTGAAACTCTCGCTATGGCTCTTCCAGCAAGCATATTGATAATTGAACTCTTGCCTGTATTTGGGTAGCCAATAACCCCCACATGAGCGTCCTTTGTAATCTTCAGAAATTTTGCCTTGCCTATTCCAAACTTATGCTTTTCTATGTGCTGTGCCTTCAAGAGAGGGTCTTCATCCTCGACGGGAAGCTTTAATCTTTTAGCTTCAATCTTAATCTGGTCTCGCAGTCTCTTTCTACCCATTAATTCCTTGCAAGATAGAAGAACATAAGGATTTAATCCCATAAGCCCGCCAGAAGACCTCAACTGTTTAATATCAACCAAGTCAGCCTTGTTTATTGCATAAATGATTTTTTTTCCTTTTTCCATGGCAAAATTTTCCATTTCTTTATTGCGAGTTTCATCAACAAATCGTGCATCAAGGACTTCTATAACAACGTCAGAAACAAGAACAACTTCCTTGGCAAGAGAAGGATACTCCTTTCTATGCTTGTTGTGCGTGTCTATTTTTCGCGTCTTTCTGCTTGAAAAGTCATATCTTACTCTCATCTTACTCCGTAAACAATAACTGTATCGTTATCTGCGCCATTAGCACTCCAGGCGTCGATAAAGACAGATTTTAAAACTTTCCTATTCGGTTCGGGGTGTTTTGGTCCAGAATCATGATAGTAAACATATTCTTCATCAAATCCAGTTAAAATAACAAAGTGACCTTGGTAAAGATCATCCTTGCCAGTAATCTTATTATTATCAATTAATAAGAGCGGAACATGTCCTTGCTTGATATGGTCCTCAAGTTCAGAAAATTGCAATACCCTTTTTTCAAAAAGATCATATTTAAGCATCTTCTTGAGAGTGCTCAACATTACAGTCATATCAGTAAACTTTAACATCTTTTCAGCATCCTTGCCATATGTTCTTCTAATGTATGGCTCGCCTTCTAAAAAAGGCCTCAAGTCAGAAGCGCCATAATTTTTTACCTTTAATCCTAGATCGTATAGCACAGGAACTATTTGGTGCGTCCAAGTCCAGAAACCCTCTTTCCTGCCGGTAAGTTTGTCCAGTTCTGCAAGAGAAATATTTCTATTAAAAAAATGTTTTATTACAGACCTCATAGTGACCTGCATACATTGCTTTCCATCGCTATCGTTCTCATAAAAAGGAACTGAAATCATCATGCAAATCTAAGAAAAAAAGAGTTTAAAAGCCATTGCTTCTTGAGTAAAACATGGGTGCGGGAAAAAGAGCAGTTTTAATCATAATCTCATTTTTCTTAATTCTTTCGACAATGCTCTTGATAATTGGCATTTTCGCCAATAGCTTTCTTTATCCTGGAATTTACGCGCAAAGTTTTGAGAAATCCGGCTTGTACAGGGCGATAGATGAGAATCTAGAAAATCTGCCGACAGGAAGTTTCGTCATAATTCCTGAAGGAGGCAGTAAAGTGATTATAGAGGAATTTCTAGCAAACATTCTTTCTTACATTAGAAGCGACACAGACAAGCTAAGCTTGACTTTAAGAATAGACCAAGAAGAATTAAGAAACTTTTTTATTAGTGAAGCCGAAAAGATTCCTGTCTGCAGACAAAATCAAGACCCTTTCGCAGACAAAGAAAATCCCTGCAGACCAGTAGCATCGACGCCTGAAGAGTTCATGAACGATTACTTCGAAGAAAACAGTATAGAAACTCCAGACACAGATGTAGCTGATTTAACAAAAGTTTACGGATTGGAAGAAGGCTCTGAAGGCCGAGAAACACTGAACAAGCTAAGGTCGGCTGTTCAAATTTACAAAAAAGCGTTATATCTATTAGCAGGAATAATCATTTTAGGAATTATTCTAATCTTTTTATTAGCTCGCTCTTTCAAAAGCTTATTTAGATGGGTGGGCTCAATTTCTCTGATAGCGGGAGCGATTTTGATGGCAGGCATAACTTTTGGGGAGAATTCCGCTCAAAACATTCAAATTGCGCAGGACGAAATTACGTCTAACTTTGTAGCCAGCGTAATTCCAGTAGTTTTCACAAAGATTAGGGTTTTAGTTTACATAACCCTGGTAATAGGGTTCTGCCTAGTCTTGCTTTCATTTTTTTTCAGAAAGAGCAAGACAAAAGAAACACGCAATAAAGCTCCAAAAGTAAAAAGAAAAGCAAAGAAAAAATAAACTTCCCAAAGCACAAATCATTTTATATACTAGAACGATGGTAATTTTACATGAAGAGGCGTTACATAAGTCTTAGTTTTATCATAACTAACCTTATTCGTTTAATTCTCATTTTAGCCCTTATTACAGCCTTGCGTGAATCCAGAGCAATTATTCTTGCTTTTTCAGTAGTTGCCCTAGCAGCCACATTTCTCCCAGCCATCATGGAAAAGCTTTTTGGAACAAGGCCAAGGGCAGAGATGCAGATAATAATTCTCTTAATCATCTACGGAATGCTGTTTATAGGAGAAGTCCGCGGTTTGCATCAAAGCGCCTGGTGGTGGGGAATTTTGATAAATTTGTTTGCAGCAATTGCCCTTGGGTTTATCGGGCTCACAATTATCTCTTTTCTAACTGAAGCAGAAATAATAGACACGAGCCCGTTCATGACAGTCCTGCTCTCATTCTCCCTTGCTTTTGCAATGTCCGGGTTAATCGAGATAATCCAATATTTCATTGATAACATGTTTGGATTTACCTTGCAGTTAATCGGGACGGGAAACACAGCGAGAGACTTAATGATAAATGCAATCGGCGCCATAGTTGTTTCATTTGGAGGATATATTTATATGAAATATACAAAGAGTAATCTTGCAAGCAACTTTATAACTCGCTTCTTGGAGAAAAATCCTAAGCTCTTCAAGTCCAGAAAATATCTTGAAAATCAGTCAGAAAAAATCCTTGCCTTGATATCAAAAGGAGAAGGTCCAAAGTTAGAATTTAAATCATTTATCAGAACTAATCTCCACACAGGCCAGTATGACAAAGAAATCGAGCTCGCTAATCTAAAAACTCTAGTTGCTTATTTAAACACAGAAGGCGGAACTCTTCTTATTGGGGTGTCAGACAAAGGCGAAGTCACTGGTTTGGAAAAAGACAATTTTGAAAGCAACGACAAGTTAAAGCTCCATTTGTCAAACTTAATAAGGCAGCATATCGGCCACCAGTACTTTCCATTCATTAATTATGAGCTATATCCCATCCAAGACAAGCACGTGTTAAAAATAGACTGTCTCCCATGCAATAAAAGAGTCTTCCTAAAAGTCGGCAAGGAAGAGGAGTTTTACATAAGAAATGGACCAAGCAGCGCGAAATTGTCGGGAAACGCCCTGATAGACTATATTGCTAACAGGTTCGGGTAAATTTATAAATAAGAAGTTTTAACAGCAATTATGAAAATAAGAAGATTTAGAAGAGAGGATTCTGAAGATGCAAGTAAATTAATTCTGCAGATATTCAAGGAAGATAACTCGGTGGGCGTTTCCCAAGAAGGCATCGGGTTCTTTAGAAAAAATCATACGCCAAAACATATTATGGAGGCCTGGCCACAAACTTATGTGCTAATAGTTGAAAATAAAAATAAAATTATAGCGGTTGCGAGGGCTAAAAAAGATGGTTGGAACACTCACCTATTTGTCGATAGAAAATATCGAAAGAGGGGCATAGCCGTGCAATTAGATGAAATGATGGAAAAATGGCATAGGGAAATTGGAACTAGATTGATAAAATTAAACTCTTCTCCTTACGCGTTAAGCTTTTATGAAAAAAGAGATTACAAAAAGAAAGGAGAAATGAGCTATTATCAAGATATCCCTATTTACTATTTGGAGAAAGAACTAAGTTGAATAACTTAAACCGCCATCTTTAAATAATCGCCATGATAATAATAAAAAGAATAAAGAGGGCAAATGAAACTTTTAGAAAAA
>CAYJRP010000042.1:0-6317 GCA_964372675.1 Candidatus Woesearchaeota archaeon
CGTTATTAGTAAAGGTTAAAAGGGACGTTTGTTTTTGTTTTTTATTGGACCTGTATTTAAGTGGCATAATTTCTGCCTCCAGAAATTTTGGAGCCAGCAGACGTCGGGGGTTCGATTCCCTCCAGGTCCATTTTAATCTTTAGGCAAATTTTTTTCCAAGCAAATACCCAAACGGAGCTCCTAACAAGCCCATAAACAAATCTTTCATTGTGTCTGCAACGCTTAATTGAGATAATAATATTCCTGTCATGTCGATAAGAAACTCCATGAACTCCCAGCCAACAGCTATTAAAGAAACTAAGGATATAACAAACAGGAAGTGTAATTGCGCATTAATTTTTAACATGCCTTTGCCTTCTGCTATTTTCAGCAATGAATAAACAGCAAATGCTGCTGCAAAGCCTCCTGCAAAATGCATCGGTATGTCTGCCCACCCATATAAGTAATATACGCCTGTTAAGAGCATTATAAAATGAATTATCAAAACAGCCGCGGGCAGTGAGAAAGCTTTTTTGATTTTATTTACATTCATTTTAGATTTTTGTTTACAATTTCTTTAATTCATCTATTTCTTCCCGGGAGATTGAAGAGCCTTTATATTTTGTTGCGTATAATAGGGCTTCCAAAATTTTTTTATCTTCAATTCCTATAAGGCCTTTTTTATAGGCTACATAAACTAATTCACTGGAGCGGATAAATCTGAACTGGCCGATTGACTGAATTTTGTCTTTGTCTGCTATGACTCTGCGATGCAGTTTTTCAGACATTATCCTTTCCAGATTTTCCGGCTTTTCGAACAATATACGGGTTGTTCTTTCATCTATTGCAATTATATTTTCCATGTTTTTTTTAGCAAGGATGCTGCTTAGGGCCAGGCAAGAGACTTCTGCTGGGCTTACTAGCGTGACACATTCATTTCCTGTTTGCAATGAGCAATTGATTAAGCCAAGGAGTCTTTCTGTTTCTTGATTAAGCTCTTCTAGATTTATTCCAATCTCTTGTGGAGACCCTATTACTTTTTTATCAATAAGCTCTTTAACTCTTAGTGCACCAAGTTCAAATCTTGGGATGTTTGATGGTCTTCGCACAACTTCTTCGTACACACTTGGAGTTATTACTATTTCTATTTTGGACATTTTTTTTAGCTTTTCATAAATGTCAAGCAACCCATTTATCGATAAGTTGATTAATGGCCCGGAGTCTAGGATTAGTACTTTTTTCATTCGAAAAACTCCATTGCCATTTTGGTCCTGTCTTTTATATTAAGCGTGTGGGAATATTTTGCATGGATATGCTCTGACTGACCTATATACTCGGAAAGCTCCCATTGGGTTATTCCGAGAAGTTTTGCTGTACTTCCAAGAGAAATTCCGTGCTCATAAATCTTTGATGCCTTGTTAATGGACGCTTTTCTAATCACTTCTTCCACCATTTGCTTTAAATTGGAAATGTTTTCCAAAGATTTTTTGGCTGATTCCAAGTATTTCAGAAATTTTTCCTGATTATTTTGTTCAATTGCCAATATTGCAAGCGACAAGAGAGAATTAAACTTTTTTATAAAAATTGGCCAATTTTTTATTTTTGCATGTTGCTTTTTCTCAAGAATTTTGCTCAATGAGTAAATTAATACTGCAATAATTATTGAATCAGTGTGCTGGTAAATTGATGCAGAGTGTATTGTTTGGTCTGAAAGGACCTTTAACTGGAGGGCGTTTTCAGACTTTAGGGCTTTTTGAGTTTCTTTTAAAACTTCTATTACATGCTCTGCCTCTTCCATTTTTTAGGAAATGAATTGTAGTATATAAATTATAAGCAACTTTGATATTTCTAGATATAATTATCCTATTAAGTCTGGGATTGGCTATTGGGGAATTATTTGGTTAACCTTACAATTCAGATTATGGCCTGATAATTCCTGCAAAGATTAATATACTATCTTTATTTGTTATAAAAAATGGAAGTGGTTTTAGACAGCAGTTTTATTATTTCATGCGTCCGCGACAGGATAGATTTTCTAACACAGCTTGAAGAACAGGGATTTAAGGTTCTTGTTCCCAGAGGGGTTATGCAGGAGATGAAGGACTTGCGCCTGAGAAAAGGCAGTTCTCACGATGATAGAATTGCAATAGACGTTGCTCTTGAAATGCTTAACAATAAGAAAGTCAAAAAAGTCGGCATTGGAAAAGGAAAAGTTGATGATGCTTTGATTAAGAAGGGAAAATCTGGTTTGTACATTGCCACACTTGATAAAGAGATAAAGAGACAAGTGCCTAACCGCGTTGTTATTTTTAGCGCACAAGGGAAAGTGGGGATTGAATAGAATGTCCCAGATAAAATTAGGAAAATACAAGCATTACAAAGGAAATTATTATCTCGTTTTAGGGGTTGGAAAGCACAGCGAAACGCTTGAGGATTTAGTAGTTTACATGGCTTTATATGAATCTCCCGAATTTGGTAAAAACTCAATGTGGGTTAGGCCGTTAAAAATGTTTACTGAAAGTGTGGAATTTGAGGGCAAGAAAATGCCTAGGTTTGAGTTTGTTGAATAACAGAAGGCTTTTTAAACCATATTTTTCTCTCTAAGAGATGTTCTATTTAGCTGAAGTTGAGGATTACATTCGAGTAGAGCCAAAGCACTTTGGCCTGGCGACTAAGAACGCTGTTAGCGAGCAGCTAAATGAAAGTTATGTCAGCAGCATTAGCAAGGACTTGGGTTTTGTTGTTTCTGTTATTAGCGTCGATAATGTTGGAGAAGGAATTATTATTCCAGGCGATGGGGCTGCTTATTACAAGTCTAAATTCAAGATTTTAGTTTGGAGGCCTGAATTGCACGAGCTTGTTTATGGCACGGTTAAAGAAATAACTAATTTCGGAGCTTTCATGACTATTGCAAATGCTCAAGGAATGATTCACGTTTCACAGACAATGGAAGATTTCGTTTCTCTTAGCAAGACAGGAACGCTTCAAGGAAAAGTTTCGAAGAGAAATTTGGCTGTTGGCGACGATTGTTTGGCTAGAATTGTTGCTATAAGCTTTAAGGCTGGAGAGCCTAAAATAGGTTTGACTATGAGACAACCAGGCCTGGGTAAATTAGAGTGGATTGAAGAGGCGCAAAAGAAAGCGAAGAGCTCCGCTAGAAAATCAGCAGAAAAAGGCGAGGGCAGAGGCAAAAAGGGAGGCAAGAAGAAATAATAAAATGAGTTTACAAAGTTTAATTAAAGAAAAAGCACAACAAATAGTAAAAGTAGAACCCTTTGGTAGAGAGATGCCAACAAGATATGACGGAGATACACCAATAGTAACAACACAGCGAGGGAGAGTCATGGGATGCATTCCTGTAATGGTTCTTAGAAATTATATTGATAATAATGGAGAAGCGCTTTCCACACAGCATATATATAATTATGTCTTTCCTAGCACTGGATATTTTAGAGAGAGAAAGCAATGGATGATGGCGGGGGTAGCAAGAGTTATAGTAGCTGACCTAACGGGGGATTGGTCTTTGCTTAAATAAAAATGGCAAAAGAAAAAGCATGCAGGCAGTGCAAGACTATTTATGAAGGAACAAAATGCCCTAAGTGCGGTTCTGTAGAGTTTTCAGACACTTTCAAAGGAAAGATTGCTGTGCTTGATCCTGAAAACTCTGAAATAGCCAAGAATTTAAATGTGAAAGAGAAGGGGACTTTCGCGATAAAGTTGAAATGAAGTCAGAAATGAATATTGTCAAAGAAAATAAGAATGAATTCTTAAAGCGCAAGGAGATTTCTATCTCAGAGCATTTTGATTCTAATCCTGGTTATGAGAAAATGAAACAGGAAATTGCCCACAAGTTCAAAGCTGAACCTGGCTGCATCGCAATAAAAAGCCTCAAGAGCGGATTTGGAAGCAGAAACTTTGTTGTTGAATTTTACATTTATGATACTGTTGAAGATTATACTAAAATGGAAGTCAGAAAAAAGAAAAAGAAGAAAGAGGAAGGGAAGTAAAGATGGAACTTGAAGAAACACTCTTTAGGGAAAGAATCATGTCTTTTTCAACATTAAATAATCTTGATGCAAAATTGGTTGCAGGAACTTTAGCAATGGGCTCTACTGGAGAAACTGTCAAAGAATCCAGCAATGCTGTGGGTTATACTTTTGGAGTATATGCGGCTGCAGTTATTGCTATTGGTCTTGGCATTAAACTATATAGGCATTTTAGGAGGAAAGAATAAAATGGAATTGATTAGATTAATTGGGGAGCCTGTTGAAGTTGAAATACCCGAGGAAGAAAAAAAAGATAATGCCCTTGTTAGAGTTTCAATGAGGACTTTACAAGAGGGAAAATTATTTGGAATGATTCCTTTTTTTAGAAAGGTAGAAATTGCTAAGGTTAATCTTGGATTGGCTGGCAGAAATTCCAAATCAACTAGCGCATCAGCCAGTGCAAGAAATTATTATCCTTTTTCATCTGGTTATGCTTCTATAAAAACACAATATGGGGGGGCTAAGAAATAATGGAATTAATTAAATTAGTCGGAAAGTTAGTTTATACGCATGCGGATAGAACATTGCAAAAAGGCAGATACGCCGGATTTATTCTTTTAATTAGAGAGTCAACATTTTGCTGTGTAGAAGATAATATTGAAGGAAAAAGAGTTTTACATAGAATGGTTTCTCCTAAGTTATATTTTTTTCCTTCAAGAAGTTATTTTGAATTAGAAAAAGAATTAATCAAATCTGAGAGAGATTTAGGGGTTAGCGAGTAAAATGGCAAAAGAAGGAGACAAAAAGGGCAAAAAGCCGCATAAGAACAAGCCTACTTCGAAGAAGTATATGTTATACAAGATAAGTGGAGATAAGATTACTCGAGCAAAGCACTGTCCGAGATGCGGGCCTGGCGTTTTCATGAGCACTGGGCAAAATCGATTGTATTGTGGCAGATGTCACTTCACGGAGTTTGCTAGTAAGTAGAATTTTATCTTTGCATTCTTGACTCAACTAGAACATTATCTCTGCTATAACCATAATCATTTAGTTTAACCATTAATAAAGAAGTTCCGTGTTCAGCTGTTGTTCTCACTTTTATGCTATTTTGGTAAGTTCCTTGGGAAGTCATTGGCAATTTATATCCTCCTCTGTGCCAATCTGGATGGGCCCCGGGGTTCTTTCCGTGCTAATTATTTCTGTATTCAAGTGGTCTAAGGTCCATAAGCTTTTGTCTTCGCCCTGGAGAACCCAAGGGAATTCAGAATCTTGCAAGATAGTTGCTTTTTTAAGGAAGGCTTTGAGTTCTGATTGCCTATCTTCATTGGCTATTTCACTTATGCGCCAATTGTATAGCATCCCATCTCCGCCTTCATTAAAAGTCACTTCTCCTTCATAAACTGGCGAGGCTAGAATAAAGGAACGAGGGATGAGGATATCATTCATGCTAAAATCTATCTGCTTTGGATTAAAAAGATTATGGTTGTTTAATATAGAATATGAAAATCAGCCTCTTTTTGTTCGGATAAACCCTCATGCCTCATTCCGAGGACTTTCTTTGGGGTTTTGAAGAACCTATTCTGTGATTAAAACCTTCTAGCAATTTCGTAATTATCTTTACTTATTGATGTCGAATATACTAAGAAATAGAGATTTATTCTAAATCTCTAACCTTCGCCTAAAGAGGTTAGGCTTCAGGAATTCGTTTAATCATTCATTTAAACCCGAAGAGAGGAGACCTAAGCCTTCAAAAAGATGGTCTAGATGTCCTCTCCTGGGAAAAAGAGGTGATACTAAAGCTTAGACTAAATAGTATTTAAACTTTTCGGTTTTGTCTTAACTCCTAAATAGGAACATAGACTTTGAGTCCTTATTTGCCTTAATTTGCTCTATTTCTATTGGAAGTTCGGGTTAATAAGGGTTTGTTGTGCGTTTTTGACAACAATTAGGGCGTTTGGGATGGGCTGTTTTCTTGCCAGTTTTTAACATTATTTCCCATAAGTCTTTCCAAGGTTTTGTAGAACTTTTCTGTTGTAAATCTTACTCTAATGCCTTGCGCTTCTATTTCTTCTTTACGGGCAAGCGTTTTTTTATGTGGGGAAGGAATCACTGCATAAGCTACTTTATTGCCTCTTTTAGTTTCTGTTAAAAAATAAACTGGCATTTTATTTGCATGATTCTTTGAATTTGAGTCGTTATGCCAGTATTTTATTTCATATTTTCTTTCAGAATGAAGGATTGCTCTTTCTATATTTGCTTCAACTTTTGAAGTCGTTCTTCTTTTTAGGTCTTCCTTGTAAGATGGTTTAAAGTCTATATATGTTTTTTTTGCTTTCCTCACAGCTTCAGCAT
>CAYJRP010000043.1:0-6285 GCA_964372675.1 Candidatus Woesearchaeota archaeon
TAAACACACTATCGCTTCTTGTAGCAATAAATCTGTAAGCTTTAGTCGGAACAATTGTCTCATCAATGCTGTTGCATACAAATGAGCGAAGTGCTCCAGTTCCTATGTAAGAAAGACCCGCATATGCCGCAATCAACGCAGCCCCCTCATACCACCTTAACTTTGGTTTTTGCTGTTTTTCAGGCATTGCTATCGGCTCTCCAGCCAAGGTTTTTTTCAATTCCATACTTTTAGTAAAAGAATAGTATTTTTAAATGCTTCGCAAGAAATCCTTCAGCTTTAGCTGATGGATGAATTGCGTAAATATTTATTTCTAAATTAATAAAAGACAGGGAGAGCTTGTTGCAGCTCCCTGAAAATCTCAGATGTAGCTGTAACTATCTCTCACTAAATAAACTTATCGGGAGGAAAAAATGTACAAACACTATCAGAATTCCGTCGGGCACAATTACAAACACGTGCAAATCACGACGAAATATCGGTATGAAATGATGCGTCAGGAGAAAATCGAGACATTTTGCAGGGTTGCGATTGAGGAAGCTTGCCGACGGCATAGCATCGAAACCACAATAATAAAAGTGATGAGCAATCATGCGCACATGATTGTTGATTGTCCAAGAACATTATCAGATGCACAACTGCTTCAGATAATCAAAGGCTTGTCATCGTATATCTTGTTTCGGATTTGCCCAAACTTGCGAAAGAGATATCCAAACGGACATTTTTGGAACGCAGGATATTTTTGCTGTGCGGTTGGAGCTAATTTCGACGCTGTTTTTGAGTATATCGAAAATCAGGACTTGCATCACGCGACGCAATAAGACGAGAGGGACGCCTTGCCCTTTAGGGCAAGGAGGATGTCACATTAATTTCTTAAATCAAGCAATCAGAATAATCTCATTTTCAATTTGCTTTTTAGGTGTGTATGTTGGGAACGCAAGCACATCCAGGCCGTGTTGCAACGCCTTCTTGGCACCATATATAAATCTTAGGGTAAGCAAATCTGCAGTTCCAACAAGGCGTTACTTCTATGCATACATCTCCAAAAGGATCACAAACACTTGGGCACGCCATTTCGTCAACAGTAACTTCCTGCATGTTGAGGCGCCATCTTTGCCGCGCTAGCCTAAGTGCCTCCCATCTTTCTAAAGGACACGTGCATATTTCAATTTCAACAGAACCAGAAGAGCAAATCTCTCCTGGAGGACAGGTACCTGCGCATTGCGGATCAGCACTGGTTCCACAGCTATACCCTGCGCCCGCACCATCATTTGAAGTACTAAGAGCGCCGGTTTCAGAAGAGCCGGCACTTGTTGTACCAAAAGAAGGCGACAGCAATTCAGACCCCGGGCATAGCTTGCCAATTTTAGGAGATTCTAACAAAGCAATCATATCTTCGCTTGCCTTCTTATCACTGAGAGAGTTTCTAAAATCAGAATAATCTTTTTTTTGCAAATCACAAATATCAAACTTCAAATTTGCAGATTGAGAAGGAATTAAGCTGCGGTAAACGTCTGCAGAAACCACTATTTTATTATTAGCATAAAATTCTAATTTACTAGTGGCAGGAGAAAAAAAGAAGCTCGAAAAATTCAAAGCAAATATTCCCGCAATAAAAGCAATCATTAAAACCAAAGGAAACAAAACTCTTTTTTCTATTTTCATAAAGTCAAATGAAATCTTTGTTATTTATATCTTTGCAGAAAATGATATTTCGTGCCTAACGAGATATAATGTCTCATAGATTAATTCCCTGCATTATCTAAACTTGTTACAGAAGGAATCTTAAGATTTATCGTGGAGACTATTGATAATTCTAATTAAATATAATCTTTCATAAATCTCGATGGTCCTTTAACTTCTTGCATATCACTATAACTTGACACTATCGCAGAAAATATCAAACGGCTATAAATTTATAGATCTTCCATTATTTTAAGATGAAAAAGAGCAGAGCAATTCAAAAAAGAAAATTTGCCCATGGAAATTATTTTATTATTGCTGGAATATTGATCTTATTAGCTTACAGAGGATTTGCTTTATACCAAAATGAGGCTTATGGAAATGTGCAGTTTGGAGGTTCCGATGCTGATGTTTATTGCGCTACTTCCTTTGCAAGCTTCGCGGGCTTTAAAACCAATAAATATAAAAACTAAAAATTCTTAAAGCAAAGATGAAAAACAAAATGATGAGGGGGACCATAGTTGTTCTTGTCATTGTTGCTGTTGCATCTGCTGTTTATCTTTCAAATTATAATGAAAATAGCTCCAACCTAAATCGTGCTTTTGAGAACCCTCCTTTACAACCCACGACAGAGACTTCTTGCATTCTTGCAGGAGACGGTTTTTGCTTGTATTGTAGTAATCTTGCAAGTAACCCGTGCGAGGGGAGTAGTGGCGACGGAGGTCTCCAAGGTTTGCCGCAAGCAATAGAGAGTGCGGAGCGAAAATGCCATCAAAAGAAAAATGAGTGTATGCGTGCGCAACAGATTGAAGAAAATGCTAACCGTCAAACATGTCAGTTTGACGACGGTTCCCCGACAGGATGTATTTTTTCAAGCGCGCCTGTTAATCCTTGGAATGGTTGTGCCTTGTCAAATTGCAAGTACTACACCCCGGGACAGGTTTGTGAATTTCCCGCCTCAAGCATTACTCAACTTTCTTCAACCCAAGGAGGAGGATATATAGTAACAGGACCAGGGTCATGCACTCTATCCCCTTCTATTATAGGTAATTATTGGAAATGCCAATATTTGGGAGGCATAATTGATATAAATTACTACAAATGTGAGGAGCTTCCCCACGATTAAAATTTGTCATGCTCATATAATGGTAAAGACGGAAAGGTTTATATCCTCTGCATTTCTGGCATTTTCATGGCAGCAAAATCAAAATACTTTTTGCCCGCAGTTGCACTATTAGCCGCAGCCATAAGCGCATATTTCTTGCGTTCTAGAGATGATGAGAGCATAATAGGCTTAATGCCCCCACGTGAAGCAGATATACAAACAGCACCCCAAAGATCTGTTTTTCTATTATCGGATTCATATCAGAAAATACAGCCAAGGCCTTATGTCGAAGCAGAGAGCAATGAAACTCGAGCAGCCACTCAACCAAGTCTAGAAGACCGCGTCTCCCCCGAGCTTAAAATGTTTTTTGAACAATACGACGGGGAGCATTTTACTAATACAGTACCTGACCAGCTCGACAGCTTGCTGCGCATTGCTCCTTTGTGGAGAGACAACAGGCTCGTTCAAAATGTCGAGTCCGCAAACGGAGTTACTGCAGTCCAATATAAAACAAACGACTTTTCAGTAATTGAAAAAAACTTCGACTATCATAAAGATGAAAAAAAACCACCCGCATCAGATTATCTTATAATTATTTCTAATCATGGCGAGCCAAGAAGAAAATTTTTCTATCAATTTACTGCTAAAAAGCAGGAGGAAGATAGGTTTAGTTCTGTTCACTTTAGGCATGACTTTAAGGAAGCAGAAAGTATCGTAATAAAAGCAGTAAACGGTTCGCTCGGAAATAGCGGAATTTTAATTCCTTTGTCTGTTGAAATATTTATTGGGAAAGGAAACAAACCTTCAGGAATCCCCGCCTGCAGTTATAACCTTAATTCCTTGGACTCGCGAGTGCTTGATGATTTTTTAACATTGCGCCATTCATTTTTAGATTTTGCTAATAAAGGCAATTAACAAGTTATATCTCTATCTAATACTGTCAAATATTCGTTGCCTGCGCGAAAAATAAGATAGGTGATTGAAGCATTTTAGCACCAGATTGCCCCTAAACAGCACATTATTTTAATAATTAAAATTAGCTATTATTAGACAGCGTCGATAATTTCAGGTTATTTAATTGTTCATTGTTATTAATTTCATAAAAGTTCGCTTCTTAGTTGTCTAGCAAGGTTTTATCTTATTTTATCGTCAATAAATCTGAAAAATTTGGTGCGTTAAATACCTAATCGCCATAAGATAATATGCATTTCCACTGACTTTGAAGTTTTTGTTTGTTAACAAGTAAAATATCGAATAAATAATAAAAACGATGTTAACTGCATTATCTCTCTATCCGTAGGACTCTTTGTTTGAAATGAAACCATGCTATTCAGAAATCCCGCCGTAATAATTCAGGTTATGTCTAAAAACAAGACCTTGTATTTGGCTAAAATAAAAAATCTTAATGAACAGGGCCGCCGTTAAAGTAAACAGCGGGGATAGTGGTTGGGACAAATGGTCCAGAGTTGCCTTGTGAAACAGTCAAGCTATTTCCATCAGTTCCGCCTGTTCCAGGAGTCCCATCAGAGACCCAGCCACCAGTAGTTTTTTTCATTTTCTGGATAATAGTGAGACGCGCTGTACAATCAGGCCCATAGCCCTCAACGGTAGCAAGAATCTCCGCCTCTCTTTTAATGCCTACAATATTTTCATCATTAACCCCGCCGATTAAAGGGCTATCTGTCCATAATAAATGGGCATTTCCTTCATTATCCTGTGAGCTTGTAATATGAGTTTGTTGCTGTCCAGAGGAAGGAGGAGGAGATATAACGTCATCGCTTGTATAAGAATTTCCCGAATAAGGATATGATCCCGGAGGAGCAGGATCGTTGGGGTTCATGAAGTTTGTAAGGCTATTGCCTTGATAAGGCTGAGATTCTGTGGGAAGATACGCACTTATAAGATGTCTCACTCGAGTAGGCCCATTCCTAAAAGTGTAAGTTATAGTCTGTTTTACGTCTTGCTTTGTTGTGCATTGTTCCCCCGAGTTTGCAGCAGGAACGTCGACTTGTTTTGTTTTTGCATCAACAATAAATCCATGAGACATAACAGATCTGCCCATGTTTGTTATAAGTAGCGGACTAGGAACGCTGCCAGTCGGCGCTGGTTGTGCTCCCAGAGAAAGGGCAGGCGTCGTTGTGCCTCCTTGAGGAGCATTAGGAGAAGAAGGAATAGGAGGATTTGTAACCCCATTTAAAAAATAAATATTGCCTCCTCGAGTCAACTGATTGGCATTTGAAGTGATGCTTATGCTTTGGCAAGCACACGCAGTATAGCCATAATTAGGAGGCACCCATGGAGTAGAAGTAACAGTAGTTTCATAGCTGTGTGTAGAAGTCAAGCCAGGATTAATTCCAGTATTTGGGTCGTTAGACGAAGTAACGCGAATATCTATCGGCGCGGGAACGCCAGGAGATAAATAAATTAAATCAGCAGGGTTCAAAACAAATCTTCTTTCATCAGAATTTATATATCTTTCAATTCCAGGCAGGAATTTGTAGCTTGCACCTCTATCAAGAGAATATTCCCACAAATTATGGGCTGTGCTTGACTCAAGATGATCATAATTATTGAATCTCATTGTCAGAGCAGAAGTCTCTGTTATGGGTATCTCTTCTCCACGAATGTTTAAGAGAGGAAGAATTTCCACCGAATGATCGCCTTCATCTGCTCCAGTCTCGCTAGTATCGCTTCCACTCTCTCCACCCTTGGCTTCTCCCCCGCCGTTCTCATCAGGACCCAGCCCCAGATTATAAGAATTAAAGTAGTAAGCAACTCCCGCTAAAATAACCATTATTGCTAAGATGGCAACAATCACGGAGCCGGAATTATTAACCTTTCTTTTTTTCATCATAGTAATAACTTAAATATGCTATTGGCAAGATAGCGATTTACTGCCCCCAGCAGTGCTCGTGACTTGCCAGCACCCCCCACTCGGGATTAAACGATTTTGTTGGCCTTGTGCGTTATAAGATGGATTATTACTTTGTTTAAATTTATAAGACGTAGTAGTCGATGCCCATTTGCATGAACCTCCGCCGTTAGAGCAGGCAGAGGGATTGCTTACAGTTTTACACCCGTTGGTTGGTGTGTTTGAGTAAATAGTTACGGTAATTTGAGTATTCCCTGAGGCAGGGGCTGCGACCATATTCTGTATTCCAGCAGCAGGGCATACCCCCGCAGGAGGAGTTCCACTTTGCGGAGCAGGAGGGCAACCGCATTGATATCCTGGCTCAGGTTCTCCGAAGTCATCAGAAGTTCCAATACCCGGAGCCGGCGCAAGTTGCGGGCTCTTTACAAAATAAACAGCCATAGCAACAGCTACGACAATAAGAACAGCTATAATTAGATTTACTACACTTTTTTTCACGAACTCAATAACAAAATCAGGTATTTATACTTTATGCAATCTTCACAGCACCATGGTGTAGAAAAGCAAAAAACGGCTTTGCGTACTAATTCTTCTTTAGTTTCTTAAGCTTATCATAAAGTGCATC
>CAYJRP010000044.1:0-6159 GCA_964372675.1 Candidatus Woesearchaeota archaeon
GTCGAAGAATACAAAGGCAAAAAGCAAGTCAGGGTTTTGGAGATTAGAGCGCTAAGCTAATAATTGACTATCTCCCTCTGTGGTGCTAATAAAAATCTTGTTGGTCGAATCTCCTCGCTATAAAAAATGATTGTGATAACCCAAAAGTAAGTGTTTTGGATAATTTAATCTTTCAACCAAACCACTTCCCAAGGACTTCCTGCTTCTCTTTCTCCAAAGCTTGTCCTATACAAGCGAGGACTAGAAAAACTTACTCAGTGGCTCTTGTTTTTCTTTGTCCTTCCCGAATATGGACTGAATATCTTTCTCAACAATCTCCAAGTTCTCAAGCAAATAAGCGCTAACTCCAAAATTTCTAGCCAAATCGAGAGCAGCCTGCATATATTTCATAATACTCCCCTCAGAAATTGTAAATATTAATTTCCCACCGCACTTAGTACATTTCCCAACAAGTGGAGGACGTCTAAACTTTTCATTACAATCAACACACCTAAAAACCTGTTGCGAGAACTTTCTCAAATTTCCTCTAATATCTCTAATAAAATGCCTTTCAATTACAAGACGAGCAACATCGCTTGTGTCAACAGCCCTTATTTTACTGCATAAGTCCATTTGCTCTCTGACCTTATCGCTCATCGTCGGCAAAGTCTTATAAGCTGAATTTAAAACAGCATGGTTTATATCGTCGCAATCATGCGTAAACCCCAAGCCTGAAAAAGGATCCTTCCCTTGTTTTAGCCTGTGGGCAATCCTTTCCACCGGAACCTCAGAGGAATGCTTTCTCTGTTCAGCCAATTCGTACAACGCTAATGGATAAGATTCAGAAACAATATCTAAAATCTGATCATCCACTTCTCCGGCGTTAATCTGTGTATTTAAAACGAGAGGCGAGTCTTGAGTCCCTCCCCTATGAGAAGGTAAAAACTTCCTTGAAAAGTTAAGGAGCATATCCATCAAAAGAATAACTGCAGTTTCATCACCGTCACAATCTCTACGAAGAGCGGCATGCATGAAAGGAGATGCAAAAAATGCCTGGGTTTTTGAAAATCCAATCAACCTCCCAACAGTAGCTGTGCAAATATGTGGAGCAATACATGCAAACAAAGCTCCAATCAAGTCATCCTTCTTCTTTGCATTAAAATAAGAATCCAAGCCATAAAGATATTTTAGTTCATCATCAATAAACTGAGAAACTTTCAAAAAAACATCATCTGCTCTTTCATCCATCGTATCAGGACAAGAAGGAAGAACAATATCATGAGGCATTAACTCTAATATTTGATTATTCTCAGCCAAAGGTTTGCCCAAATAGTCAAATTCGTATCCAAGAGATTTTAATTTCTCCACACTGGTTCCAATTTCTTTGGGTTTAAATTGTAAAAGAGGCATTTCTGTCATGTCATACCTGATGGTTCCATCTTTGTTAACATGCAGATTATACTTCGCCCTAAGAAGCCCTTTTCCAAGATGCTCGCAGCTATGATCCTCGCTCGAAGTTCCCCTAACTCCTTTTACAGCAACAGGAAGTTCCTCTATTCTAGCGCCAATAAGTTTTTTTGCGTTCTCAAAATAATGCTTGATGTCCACTCTCCTATTTTGGAAAGAGCCGCACCTTTTATGCTCCAAGCACATTCCATCTAAAACCTTGTCACAATCAAAGCAGTAATATTTTTTTCTGCAAATTCCTCCGCAGTTTTCGCACTTGGGGTAGACTGTCTCGTTCCCGCAGTCATTGCAGCAATAGCATGGGAAGTCGTTTTTCACGTTCCCAGCCTCGACAGCAGCCTGCACACTTCTTAATCTTCCCCCTTCGTTCCCGACAGGAAATAAAACATGAGGGCTCCCGGTTAATTTTCTAAGCTTGGCTTTTTCAGGCCTTCCCATTCTAGCCCCAATAAAGTCTCCTGCCTTATCTTTGACGACAGACGAACATAAAGAATTTACAATATCCAAAACATCTCCCTCGGCTGGGACTTTCTTGACAAGCAAGTCAAAACAGGCGTCTAAAGAATCGTATTCAAAAGAAATTCCTAAATTGAAAAGCAGCGCCTTGCTGTCTTTTTCATTTAAAACAGCATTTTCCAAGGAAACCAAATGGGGGCAGCCAATTAGCTCCAAAGCTCTCTTTCCCTCAACAAACCTTTGCTTGTCAGAAGCAGAATAAGGCAAAACAAAATTATTGTTTCGTCTTTCTCCATGTGCAATCCAATCAATCAAAGCCAAAAACTGCTCGCAATTGATTTGCGTCCAATAGTAAATATGCTCTGGATATAAAGGAATAGAATATTTTTTGGAAATCTCTCTTGCATCTTCAAAAGAAACATACCTAAAATCGGCAATGCTCCCTCCTGCTTTCAATAATTCTAAATTCCACCACTCCTTAACATATCCCGGCTTCAAAAGTAAAGAATTTCTGTTTATCACGTCGTCTAAAGGAAACAAAATATCTCCAAGATAAACGATTTCTTCGACCGAATTTGCTAGCGCTTCCCCTTCCTCGAGAGTGTTTGGTTTTACAACAGACCCGTTTTTTAATTTGACAATAGGTCCGTCAATGTTCTCAACCATTGAAATCGCACATCCTTTTGTAGGCTTCTCTATTTTAAGCTGCGTGCCTACAGCTAAAAAAGATTTGGAGATTGCCATTGTAGCAGGATGCACAGAAGTTGCAGAAAACCCCGCATTTCTAGCGCGGCCGTATCTGAATCTAAATCCTCCTGATCTTCCGGGATGAGAATAAACAGGTCTGCCTGCAACAATATCTTTAATGTATGTAGGCGCCCCATCAGAGCCGTCCCCCCCTTTAGTTCTTTTTTTCTGAATATCTACATATTCCTCAAGAAAGTCAAATCCTGTTGACACAAAGCCATTTGCCTTGGCAATCTTCAACAATCTATATCCTTTGACAGCTTTCTGTGCAAGCCCCTCCGAAAAAATCAGGCACATTCCCCCCCTAATAAAATTTGTCTCAACTCTCGGCAAGTCCTTGTAGTTGTAAACTTCCCTGTCTTCAGTAGGCTCTCCTGCAATTTGAATTGGCAGATGCCTTGCTAAAAAAGTAATTTCTTCCTCTGAAGGCAAATACTGCAGGTTGTTAACTCTTTCATGATAATCATAATTTTCAGTCACATATCTCTTTACCTCGTCTTCGGTAGGATCGTATTTTGCATAGCCAAACAGCTCGCGTAAATAATCAATAACCATAAGCACAACGCATGACGCTGTTGTCCCCGCGCTTCTTATCGGCCCTGAAAAATAAGCAATAAAATAATCTTTCCCGTCGAGGGTTTTTCCCAATTTAAGCTCGGTGTATCCTTCAATAGGAGAGGAAACAACCCCCAAAGTAAAATATGAAAAAGCAGCCCTTATTGCAGCGTCGATAGCTTGAAGTTGATTTTCAAATTTGCAAAACTTCTCGCAGGCAATGTCTTCGGCAATTCCCAGGCATACAGACATTGTAAGCTGTCCGTATTGCTTTTCAAGCTCCAAAATTCTGTCAATTATTCTTCTGTCCTGCACTTGCGGATACAATACAGATATCAAACTGACTGTTTTTTCAGCAAGTGAAATTGCGACAGGTGTTTCAACTTTATCAATTGGATCCAGTCCTTTCGCCCGAGCAATCTCGGCAGCAGCGTAGGCTTTTTTCACTCCTTCACCTATGCTTCTAAAATGCAAATCTGTATTCATTTCTTCCACACTCCAATCTTTTCGCCATTAAGATGTTTGTCAAGCAATTCAATCTCCTCATAAATTCCCTCAATAAGTTCATAATTTTTAGCTTCTTCTAAAGCCACCCAAGCATAATCGGTCAAAGCAGAACAAAGTTTAACATCTCCAGAATCATAACGGGCAAATAAGCTGATAATCAAGGCGGGAATTCCGTCGTCCCTGATATAAACCAGATTTGTAATATATTTTATATTTTTAACTTTCAAACCCGCCTCCTCTAATGCTTCTCTTCTCAAAACATTATCACAAAGATTGTACCAATGAGCAGAAGTATCTTTCTTTCTAGTGATATAATCTCTCAATTCTAACTTCCCTCCCGGCACAGTCCATTGATTTGGAAAAGCTTTTTCCGTCGCAGCTCTTTTTGCAATCAAGTATCTCCCGTCTTTTACAATAATTCCGGTCACAACAACATAATGCGCTTTATTGCTGTCCATTTTCCATCCCTATCTTTTCCTCTTCAGGAATTGTAAAATCTAAAATCTTTAGTTCATGAGTTTTTAAATTATAAACAGGAACCTTGCAAGGATCAGGAATATTTCCCACTTTTTCCTCAAACTCTGTTCTTGCCTGCCAGCAGCTTCCTGTTAAAATCAAAGTGCCATTATACCTCTCGATATCTAATCTGTGAACTTCTCCAGTGCATAAAATATCAGGAGTTTCGCTTATAACCAAAGGATCTTCTTCAGCATTGGGAACATAAACAACCGAAGCAGAAACTCCGTGGCTCGGCGCAAGATGTCTTCTTTTTAGCATATGCTTGATTGCTTTTGCAGGATGCCTGTGCGCCTTAATCAACCTAAGCTCCTCGATGTTGTTAATGAACATGTGCATGCTTGCTCCATGATACATTAAAACTTTGAACTCCTTGTCTCCCTCGAGCAATTTTACCATGCAAGGATTTGAAACTAAGACCACATTATCCAGCCCGTATAAAGAGCCTGCATAAGTTTTATCTAAAATAGGCTGCGGCTCTGGAACTCTAGAGGCGTCATGTTGCCCAGGACATTGGAAAATAGTCAAACTTTTGGGCATCCTTTTAATAAATTCAGCATATGCATTATACTGCCCTTTCAAGTCCTTTATGGCAAGCAGCCTTTCCTGCCCTGGAAAAACACCAATCCCATCAACAGCATCGCCAACAACAAACAAATATTTTATTTTCTTTGACAATTCGTTTCCGCTGCCCAGCCAGGAAACAAAACTCTCAAATTCCTCCCCTAGAAAATTCTTGCTTCCAACATGAATGTCTGATATAAAAGCAACGCATATTTCTTCATCGAACTTTGTCTTGGCAGAAATGTAAGAATCCGGATAAATAATGCTCTGAATAAAAACCATTTCATTGCTCCCAGAGCATTTTACTGCAACAACATCATCAAGTTGAAGCTCATCAGCGCTCTTAAAACACTCGCTTCCGAGTTTAGCAACAGCATTTATCTGCCCGGTCATGTCCTCGAACTTAATTATTAAGTTATTGTTCTTAGTTTTTCTCTTGTCTGCCACAATTCCAATAAAAGTAAGCGTTTGCCTGTTCCCAGAAATCTTGTTTATGGAAGTTAAGTTCTCCATGCCGGATCTTTGCATAAGTATTCCCTGCAATTCTTTATACCTTGCCCTAAAGTGCCCAACAAAATCTTGTACATCTATCTTTTTGTCAGGTGTAGTCTTAGCATAAAACACTTTGTATTTAACATCAGAAATTGGTTTGTTCTCCCCATTATTTTCTTTCGCTTTTTCTTTAGCCGCCTCGGTTTGCTTCATCTCATAAGCTTCTTTGGTAATCTCCAGATTTATTCCTAGCTTGACAAATACATTCTCGATGGTTGCCTTCATTCCCCCAGGCATTTCTTTGACTATTTGTTTGACAAACTCGTAATTTTTATTTAAAGATGCACGGGTAATCATCTTTTGCCCTGCAACCCTCTCAAGATTATCGAGCAACTTCCTGGCAAGCTCGGTGTCTTCTAATCCGTCAACTAGGTCAAAAATTTCCTTCTCTAACAAAACTCCCTTCTCCCTTATCAACTTTAAAACTTCAGCGTTCATATTGGCCCTCGCCTATACCTGTAAGCTTGGTCATGACAAATTAAAGCGTATCCATAATTAACTAATTTTTGAAAATAATCCTTTCCATTTGGATCAGCAAAAGCTAATTCGAAAGTATGCCCAACAAGACTTTGTTGAACTAATTTAATTAAACCGTCTTTTCCAATATATTTTGCAAGGCTTCTAATCAATAAGCTGGTTTCTGCTTCATCCATTTATTAATCCCTCCTAATTATAACATTAGCGAATTATTTAGTATCTCTTTTGCTTTTTCCTTTATCCCTTGGGGAAGCATTACTCTAATTTCTCTAGTTCTTCCTTGTCTTCCCCTGCTTACAACATCAACATTAATCAACCCAAGCATGTCAAATTCAGCAA
>CAYJRP010000045.1:0-6072 GCA_964372675.1 Candidatus Woesearchaeota archaeon
GGCTTTGTGTTTGTGCCTTTTGTTGATGTCAAAGTGTTTGACAAACCGCACACTTTAGTGTGCGGAACACTTTGAGTATCCCAAAGTCTACACAAACTGCGGACTTTAGTCCGCAGTGAACGCAAAGACTTTGTGATTAAGAAAGTTATTTATTGCCCGCAGCCGCTTCTCGTGACTTGCATGCATGACATGCAGGTTAGCTCGCAGTTTCCCGTTCTCTTTGCCGCTCCTCCGCACAATGGACATGTAACTCCTTCGTCTGCTCTTATTTTCATATTCTCTTTTGTTTCTATAGGCAGGGATTCATCGAGGGCTCTTGCGTTGAAATCTGTTAAAGCTGTTTGGGACGCATCTTCTGCTATTTCTAAAGAATTGAATGCAAAATCAGGATTTGATCCTTCTTCGCTAAAGTTATTAATCATAAATTGAGAGACGTAATCAACAATTGAAGTGGTAGTTCTAATTTTTTGCATTTTTTTGTCTAATTCTCCTTCAATTCCCTGCTTCACAAATCCTGCTGGCTCGAATTTTTGGTATCTGAACTTGCCAAATAGCTCATCGACAGGAACTCCATACTGTAGATTCATTGAAATTGAAAGAGCCCATGCATCTAACAAACCGCGAATAGTAGAGCCTGTTTTGTTCATTAATAAAAATATTTCGCATGGCTTGCCATTCTCATACAATCCGACGGTTATAAACCCCTCATTGCCCGCTATATCAAACTTATGAGTTATGGATCTGCGTGTCTGAGGGGCTTTTATGCGTCCGCCTACTTGAGCAATTGCTGACCGCTTCTTTATAGACATTTCATTTTCTGTTTTTTGGGTGTTCAGGGGCTGCGATCTTTTTGAGTTCTCTCTGTAGATTGCAACTGCTTTTAATTTCTGTTCCCATCCAAAGAGGTAGGCATCTATTATGTCTTCTACTGTAGACTCCTCAGGCATATTGATTGTTTTGCTGATTGCTCCAGAGATGTATGGTTGCGCAACGCCCATCATTTTTATGTGAGCACGAGGAAGAATTGCTCTTTTCCCATTTGCTGGCTTGAAAGCGCAATCAAAGACAGGCAAATGACTTTCTTTCAGATGAGGCGCGCCTTCAATCATATCATTTTTCTCAATGTAATCAATTATATCTTTAATTTGCTGTTCTTGGTATCCAAGAGTGCGCAACGCCAATGAAACACTTTTATTTACTATTTTTAGCATTCCTCCACCTGCAAGCACCTTGTATTTTACCAGCGCAATATCTGGTTCAATTCCTGTTGTGTCGCAGTCCATTTGAAAGGCTATAGTCCCCGTGGGAGCAATTACTGTCATCTGCGAGTTCCTAAATCCATTTGCTTCGCCAAGGTCATAAGCAGCGCTCCATGAGTCCCAGGCATCGTTTACTAAATATCTTAGCTCTGAAGGCATTTCATTTACATTAATGTCTTTTACATGGTCTCTGTGCATTTTAATCACTTGCAACATCGATTCTCGATTTTCTGCAAATCTTGGGAATGGTCCTACAATCTCAGCCAGCTCTGCTGACACTTTATAGGCTTCTCCGCATAGAATTGCAGTAATAGCTGCTGCAACAGCCCTTCCTTCGTTAGAATCATATGGTAAACCAAGACTCATCAGCAAGGCTCCAAGATTTGCATAACCCAGGCCAAGAGGCCTGAAATCTCTTGAGTTTCTGCAAATTTTTTCGGTTGGATAACTAGAGCCATCTACCGCAAGGTCCATTGCGACAGAAAAGTATTTTACAGTTTTCCTGAAACTTTCAACATCGAACTTTCCGTCTTCTGTTCTAAACTTCATTAGATTTATAGAAGCTAAATTACATGCTGTGTCATCTAGAAAGGAATATTCGCTGCATGGATTAGTTGCGTTTATTCTATCGCTGTTCTTGCAAGTGTTATATTTGTTTATTAATGTATCAAACTGCATGCCTGGATCTCCGCAAATATGAGTTCCTTCTGCTATTTTCTTTATTATGTCGCGGGCTTTGAAGGTTTCGCATACTTGTCCTGTTGTTACCATTTTTGTCGTCCACTCTCCATTATCCTTAACAGCTTCCATAAACTCGTCGGAAGCTCTAACAGACATATTGCAGTTTTGGAAAGCAACACTTCCATAAGCGTCTCCGTTCATTCCTCCTGAATAGCCTTGCTCTATCAAAGCCCATGCTTTTTTCTCTTCTTTTTGCTTTGCTTCAATAAATTCAATAATATCTGGATGGTCTGCATTAAGGATTTCCATTTTTGCGGCTCTCCTTGTTTTTCCGCCTGATTTGATTACTCCAGCGTAGGCATCATATGCTTTCATGAAGCTTACTGGACCAGAAGGCCTTCCCCCTCCGGTTATTTTCTCTCTTGTGCTTCGCAAAGGAGAGCGATTTGTTCCTGTTCCGCTTCCTGCTTTGAATAAGATTGCTTCTGCAACCTGCACAGCCAAAATAGATTCTATATTGTCTTCAATTTTTTGAATGAAACAAGCAGAGCATTGGGGCCTGTCCATTTGTTTGTTTGCTTTAATTATTGTGTCTGTTGCAGAGTCCCAAACATATGCTGCAATTCCTCCTGCGTTTTTATCATATTCTTGGATGCCTACATTAAACCAAACAGGAGAATTAAATGCGCATAATTGATTTAGGCAGATTGCGGCGATTTCATCTTTTAGAATTGCAGATTGCTGCGCATCAAAGTATCTTTGTTTTAATGCCTGGCGTTCGAACCAGCGTGAGACTCGCCCAATCAGCTGTTCCGGGGAACTCTCGCGTTGATTTTTTGCCTGATCTCCCCAGAAATATTTACTGGCAACAACTTTTAAAGCTAAAGGGCTCCAAAAAACAGGCCTTCTTACATTGGGCTGCACAAAAATGACTTTTCCCATGTCATCGCTTACCTTGACTTCTTCAGACACCCATTCCATTGGCTTGCCGTATAAGTCATACTCGTAGGGGCTTTTGCCTTCAAACGTGAAAAATCTTTGAACAAACGGGGTTTTTAGACTAACAGAACCCATTGGTCCTTTAGGTTCAATTAATTCCCTGCCAGAGTCATTAAATTCTTTTTTGTTTACTTCCATCTTTTTCAACTCTAAAAAGAGTTATTGCCTCCTAGTTTAGTATCTCTCTTAAGTAATCCGCCATTTCTGATAAAGTCACAGATATTTCCATTATTATTTTTATTAATATTCTCATTTTCTCCTCTCCAAATAATAAATCTTCTTAGTCTCATCTTTTTATCAGCTCCTTTATCTCCTTTTTGAAATCAGAAACATCTGCAAAGTCTCTATAAACAGAGGCAAATCTTATGTAAGCTACTTTATCGGCTTTTTTTAGCTCTTTTGAGACTAATTCTCCTATCAACGTGCTCTTAACCTCTTTTTCTCCTGTCCTTATCTTGCCTTCAACTTTATTTATCATCATCTCTATTTTTTCATCGCTTACGGGCCTTTTTTCACAAGCCTTCATGATTCCTCTTTTTATTTTTTCCCTGTCAAACGGCTCTCTTTGACCGTTCTTTTTGATTACTTTAATTTCATCCTGCTCCACGCTTTCTTTTGTTGAGAAGCGCCTGGAGCATTTCAGGCACTCTCTTCTTCTTCTTGTTATGCCTCCGCCATCCCTCTTATCCGTAACCTTTGTCTCGGCATGGGAACAATAAGGGCATAACATACTTTTTCCTCTTTTTGAGTTGCTACAACCTATTGTGGTTTTCCTCTTCGAAAGACACAATTTGTTGTGTTTATCACCCCATTAATTTTTTTCAGTATTTAAACTTTATTGCATTTCAATAACTAAATCACGGAAAAATTTTGAAAAAAATTTGAAGTTTATAAATGAAAGTTCGCTTATGAAAAGTTCCAAGCTGCTTTAAATTATAAAGATATTTAAACTCATTTTTCTTTTTTCTTGCATGAATGAAATTTTATCCCAACTTGCGGCATTTAGCAATATTGATCCCTATGTTTTACTTGCCATTTTGATATGGAGCATGGTTTGGAAGGGAATTGCTTTATGGAAAGCATCAAAAAAGAACAGCGTTCCGTGGTTTGTTGTGCTTCTTGTGGTGAATACTGCCGGAATACTTGAAATTCTTTACACTTATTTGTTTTCTGAAATGAAATTTGATGAAAAAAGGTCTAGGAAGAAAAGAAGATAATTATCCAAAATACCTTTTTTCATGCACTGCAAGATATCTTCTAATAAAATACTGAACAAATTTATCTTCGTTTCTTGTAAATGATTTATAGTATGATTTTTTCTTTTTATCCTCAATGATAAGCATCGGATATCCTGCATGCCACAAAATATAATTCATCAGCAATCTTCCTATTCTGCCATTGCCATCTGCAAATGGGTGGATTTTCTCAAACTTATAATGGGATCTGGCTGATAGCTCGACCGCGTTCATGCTTTTTTGCTCTTTTGAAATAAATGAAACAAGGTCTCTCATCATTCCTTCAACTTCTTGCCAATCTGGCGCTAAATATGGCCCAATCCTAACTAAATATTCACGGAATTTTCCGGAGACGTCCTGTTTTGTTTCTCTAAAAATATTTTGATGCCACTCCAGTAATAAAGGGATGCTTATCCTTTCTTTTTTATTCAGCATTTTGAGGAAAACTTTGTTGTGGGCTTCTGTCTCTTTAATATCCCGCAGCGGCTTGTTAGGGGCTATTTTATCTTCCAAGATTTCCCTCACTTCCTCCAAAGTTATGGTTGAGCCCTCAATTGCATTAGTATTGTATGTAAATGCAATTGCTATTTCTTGAAGCTCTTTTTCTTTTGCGCTGGCAGGGACTTTTTTCCATTCAGTTTGGAAATGCTTTTTTATCGCTGACAGCTTTTTGCTCAAGTCCAAATTTGTTTGTTTTTTTAGCTCATTTATTATCTTATCTATGTTTGATGGAACTTCCTTGCCGAGATATTTTTCCTTATTAATTATTTTACCGTTTCTTCTATAGGATTGCTTTAGGTAAAAATAGATTTCTTTCCCCCTCTTCTTTTTGATTACTTTCATCCTTATCTTACCCCCACATTTAACTAATATAAGCTATATTTAAATACTTTGTGGGGGCAAGCTTATTTCGCAACAAACTGCTGATCATCTGGAATAAACATTTTATCCTCGGCTTCTCGGGCTTTTATGCCTTTTACAACTCCCCAATAAGTAAGCCTGTTAATTCTCTTGAACTCGCACCAATCGCACCACTTACTTTGGCATGCCGGCCACTTTTGCTCGCTCTCTATTCTTTTAATTAACTCTAGAGTGTCTTGCCTTAACTTTTCTAGCTCTTTATCGGTTCTTTTTGAGACCATTTGCAGGTTATGGGCTAGAAAATGCCAAATTAATTTTACTTTAGCTTCTTTGCCGTACAACTCTTTTATGCCTAAGTCATATAACGCAAGCTGTCTGTCTGCATCAAGCTCTTCCTGCTTTTTTGGATATGCGTTTGTTTTGTAATCATGAACTTCATAAACTTTTTCTTTATCATCATAATCAAGTCTGTCTATGTAGCCCTGTATTTTGTATTTTCCTTCTGCATCAAGAGGGAAAAGAATCTTTCTTTCTATTGCCAGGACATTTTGCTTGAAAGGCTTGTATTTCATATAGTAATCAACAAGGAATTTTACGCCCCTGTTGAAACTTTCCTCTTCGTCGCCATTACCAAATCTAATGCTTCCATTGACTAAAGTCATCTCTGTGTACCATTTATCTTTGAAATACTCGATAAGCTCATCAATCTCAACTTCCCGGTTTTTAACCTGATGATAGAGCCATTCAAGAGCTTCGTGAACAACTGTCCCGAGAAACAAAGAAACATGAAGAGGCATTTCTATTTCGATGCCATCAATGTAACGCAGCTTGTAAAATTCGGGGCAGCTTTCATAAAGCCAAAGCTTTGAATGAGAATAAACCTTGCCCTCATCATTTTTCCTTTCACTTCCCTTTTTTGATGCCATTCTTTTCTGAATTGAACGAAGGTATAAATAATTAACTAATTGCTGAGCTGTAAAGTAAACGTCACCTAAATTATCAGTTTTGGCAGGTCTGCCAGAATGGCTAAGTTGGGG
>CAYJRP010000046.1:0-6022 GCA_964372675.1 Candidatus Woesearchaeota archaeon
ACGTCTTTTATTTCATTTATTGTTTTTTGCTGGTCTTTTTTGCCTGACATTCTGACGAATTTTATTAGTAGTTCACTAAGTTCTTCTTTCTGGAGCATTTTTAGTTTAAAGCCATCTGTAATAAAATAAAATCTGTAAGACTCATATTTGATTTCTTTAATTACTATACTTCCAACATTGCCTAGAGGTTTACCTTTCTTTGGATTATCTTCTAAAGATTTAATTAGTTCAATAACCTTAATGGATTCGCCCTTGAATTTCTTGTTAATCTCTGCTTCTAATGACTTAGTAATAATTACTTTTGCCATCTTTTTTTAGCATTAGAAAGAGCTTCATCTATTGAAATTGTGTCTTCTTCATTCATTAATAAGTCTTGGAGCTGTCTTTTTCTAGCGCTTTCGAGCAGTCTTAAAATTATGTCTGAATAGGTTTCTCCTTTGTTGCCAAACTCCATTATTTTTTCTTTTATCTCTTGCTTTAAGGCTATAGTTGTGTTTTTCATATAATCTTTATAATTTCTATAATATTTATAGTTTTCGATTGTCCTTACCTTATTATATCATATGATAATATTATCAATCGATATATTTAAATACTATTTATAATAAATTATAACATGACTGAACAAAAGGAATTGAAGTTTAATGTTGAAAATATTATAACTAGAAACCCTAGACTGGATACGATAGTTATGGTGGAGAAATTTATCAAAGAAAATAGCGGAGACTACAAGAAAACAGAGCTTTTCCAGAAGTTGCCCAAGAAAATGATGTGGGGGACTTTTAATGTTGTCCTGCAATATCTTTGGGACAATAATAAGATAGGAATTGATAGAACAGGATATGTTGTCTATATTTGGAACCCTGAACTTGCAAAGAGATTTATAAATCGTAAAGGCTATTAGGGGATATGTTCCAAAAACCCTCGGACAAAGTTGTCTTTGCTGATGACAAAATTGAAAAAGAATTTGATTTGCTCTCTGCTGGTGGCTGGCTGAAGAATTCAATACAAAAAGCGATTCTTGCTTTAAAACAAAATGCTTTTTGCGGAGATAGAATTCCCAAATACTTAATCCCTAAGGAATATGTCCAAAAATATGACATAGATAATTTATGGGGGTATCCGTTGCCGAACGCTTGGAGATTGGTATATACTACTATGACTCCTACAAAACTGCAGCTCCTTGTAGTAATAGTAGAATTCTTTGACCATGCAAATTACACGAGAAGATTTGGCTACAAAACTTAAAACAAAACTATTATAAACAAAAAAAGCATAAAGTGAACATGGAAAAAAGAGGTATTGAGATTAATAAAAGTGAAATGCATAGAAAATTATCATACAATTATTATGATTGGTTAATGGGGTGTTGGAATGGCAAATAGGAGCAATCAATTGGGTAATGTGGATATTAACAAAAAGGGGCAGGTTACTATTTTTGTAATTATTGCTATTGTGATTGTTGGTGTGATTGTTCTTGTGTTTGTCTTCCCTAAAGTTAATGTTTTTGCGGGCGAAGTGAATCCAAATTCTTACTTGAGCGACTGCATAAAACCAAGCCTTGACGAAATAAAAGAAACATTAAGCAATCAGGGAGGATACGCAGAACCGACCAATTACTTAATGTATAAGGGCGACAGAATACAATTCCTGTGCTACACTTCTGAAAACTATTTGCCTTGCGTTGTGCAGCAGCCTTTGCTTGTAAGACATGTTGAGGGAGAGGTAAAAGATTACATTCAGCCAAGGGCAAGACAATGCATTAGCGATTTGAAAACAAGGTATGAAAGGCAGGGTTATAACGTGCAATCGACTCCGGGGGAAGTCAATGTTAGCATTGATTCTGGGAGCATTACTGTTGATTTTGTTTCACCGATGGTTGTTAGTAAGCAGGATAATGCGCAGACTTTCAGGAAATTTGCTGTTGCGTTGGACTCGGAGTGGTATGACTTGCTTTCAACAGCAACAAGCATCATTCAATACGAGTCAACATTCGGAGATTCTGAGACAAGTTTATATATAAGCTACTATCCTAATTTGAAAATAGATAAAACAAGGAGAGATGAGGGGACAGTGTATAAATTAAGCGATGTTGTTACAGGAGATGAATTTAGTTTTGCGTCACGCAGTTTGGTGTGGCCGCAGGGGTTGAGTTGAAAATGGAAGATAAAATAATTAATAATAGAATTAATGCTAAAAAATTTGTGAGGGGCTCATGATAAATAATAATAATAGAATTAATGCAAAAAGAGAAGGGAGGAGAACATGATAATATCAAAAAATATTTTATTCGGGATAATAATAATTTTGGTTATAGGAGCATTTGGCAGTTTTGTTATATCGCAGCAAAGCCCTATTGAAGCTACTGTCTGCTGCGAACAAACTAATGCTGGAGCATTTTGCCAGAATGTGCCTGCTGCAGAATGCGCTGCCGGGGCGAGGCAGGTGCCAACATCGTGCGGGGCAACAAGCTACTGCAGGTCTGGAACTTGCTATGATTCCAGCGAGGGAATTTGCATGGATAATACGCCTCAATTAGTTTGCAATCAAGCTGGAGGAGTTTGGAACGCTGAAAAACCAGCGCAGTGCAATCTTGGATGCTGCATCCTTGGTGACCAGGCTGCCTTTGTTTCTCTTGTAAGATGCAAGAAATTATCTGCCACGCTTGGATTAAAGACAAATTATGACACCTCTACAACTAATGAAGTTGCTTGCATTGCAAAAGTGCAGCAGCAGGAAAAAGGCGCCTGCGTTTATGAATTTGAATTTGAAAAAACATGCAAATTCACGACGAGGGCTGAGTGCTCGGGGTCGACACAAGCTGGAGTAAATGGAACAAGCGGAACGACTTCTGCAGGGAATTTTTACGGCGGAAAACTATGCAGCGCTGAAGAGCTTGGAACTAATTGCGGACTTTCCACAAAAACGGCGTGTGTTCCTGGAAAAGACGAAGTTTATTTTGTTGACACTTGCGGAAACCCTGCAAACATTTACGATGCAAGCAAGGTAAACAACAAAGATTATTGGACTGATGTTAAAACAAAAGATCAGAGCTGTGCTCCTGGGCAGGCAAATGCGGGCAGCGCTTCATGCGGGAACTGCAATTACTTGGAAGGCAGCATTTGCAGAAGTGAGAATCTTGCCGGCAAAAATCCCACTTACGGAGATTTTATTTGCGCTGACTTGAATTGCAAAAACACTCAAAATGGAAATGATTACAAACACGGAGAAAGCTGGTGCGTTTACAACGACGCAGGCCGCACTGGAAACAGCGACAACACTGTCGGTAGCAGATTTTACAAGCACATTTGCATAAATGGGCAGGAAACATTGGAGCAATGCGAGGATTTCAGGGCAGAGGAATGCATTGAAGAAAAAGTAAATGACTTTTCTCAAGCAGCTTGCAAAGTTAACAGATGGCAGGACTGCACTTCGCAAACAGACTCGTTGGATTGCGAAAACGAGGACAAGAGAGATTGTGTTTGGAAGCCTGAATTAAACCTCAAGATAAATGAGACTGATGATGATAATGACGGCGCATGCTTCCCTGAAAACAAACCAGGATTTAATTTTTGGAGTGATACTGAAACTCAGACAATTTGCTCTCAAGGGGATGACTTATGCATCGTGACTTTTGAAGAAGGGCTTTTCGGCGGAGAGGACTGCGAGGAGAACTGCGAGTGCCTTACTGATGACTGGGAAAAGCTAAAAGTTGATGCTTGTACCTCTCTTGGAGATTGCGGACCTAGCTTGAATTGGATTGGAGCCAGAGGCTATAAGAGCGGATATAACATTACTTTTGAAGATGTTGATTGAAGGATGATGGCTCTTTTATAAATGGTAAACTTGCCCTTCTTAAAATGTTATTGAGGTAATTCCAAGTTTTATCTAAGAGACAAAGATTTTATAAACGCTGGCTTAATCATTTTTACAATGAATTGTTAAAATGGCTTCGTATTTTCTTTTAATTCCCATATTTGTCAGTTTCTTTGTAACTTTGTTTCTTGTGCCTTACTGGATGAGAAAAGCAAGACAGATAGGGCTTGTTTGGGACGACATGAACAAATTTGATTTTAGGAAGCTTCCTGGCTCTGGCGGGATAGCTGTGATGCTTGGCTTTGTCGCGGGTGTTTTTGTTTATGTTGCTTTCAGAGTTTTATATTTGGGCGAGCCAAACGGGCTGCTTGTGCAGGTTTTTGCATTGCTAACAACTGTTTTGCTTCTTGGAGGCTTTGGCTTCATAGATGACTTGCTTGGCTGGAGAAAGGGCGGGCTGTCCAAAAGGTCCAGACTGATACTTGTCCTCGTCTCATCCATACCTTTGGTTGTAATAAACGCTGGAAAGCAGATTGTTAATTTGCCATTTTTTGGAGTTACTGACTTGGGATTGTTTTACACTCTTTTTGCGATACCAATAGGAATTGTCGGCGCAACAACAACTTACAACTTTTTGGCTGGCTTTAACGGGCTTGAAGCAGGGCAGGGAATAATATTTCTTTCTGCGCTTGCTGTTGTTTCTTATTTTACAGGAAGCTCATGGCTTGCTGTTGTTGCATTGTGCATGATTGCTGCGCTTCTTGCTTTTCTTTTCTTTAATTTCTGCCCTGCAAAAGTCTTTCCTGGAGATTCGCTGACTTACAGCGTCGGAGGACTGATTGCCATAATTGCAATTTTAGGAAATTTTGAGAAGATTGCTGTTTTCTTTTTTATACCTTATATTCTTGAGGTTATTCTCAAAGCAAGAGGCGGGCTAAAGAAATACAGTTTTGGCAAGCCTATGCCTGACGGCTCGCTTGACTTGAAGTACGAAAGAATTTACAGCTTAAACCATGCTGCAATAGCTCTGATGAAAAAATTAAGGGTAAAGCCGACAGAGCGAGGCGTGCTTTTCTGCGTCTGGACTTTCCAGATTATTGTGATTTTAATAGGCTTTCTCATTTTTAGAAATGGAATCTTTTCCTAATATAATTACCTTATCGATTCCTGACGAATTGGGAAGAAGAATGAGATTATTTAGCGAAATTAAATGGAGCGAAGTAGCCAGACGAGCGATAGAAAAAAGAGTTGAAGACTTGGAAATAATGAATAAGATTGCCTCTAAAAGCAAGTTAACTGAAAAAGACATTAGAGAGATAGGCAAAAGGATAAAAACTTCTGCAGCCAAGAAGTTTAATGAGTATAGTGCTTGATAAATTTTAAATAAGCAACAATCTATGCTTTCTTATGGTTAAAGAAATTGAAAAAATAAAGCAAAAAATACGTGATGTTTTGAAAAAACAAGGTGTGGTTAAGGCGGGTATTTTTGGCAGCTATGCTCGTGGCGACCAAAAAAAAGATAGCGATGTAGACATTTTGATAGAGATCCCAAAAGATAGAAAGTTCAGCTTATTAGACTTGGCTGGACTTCAGCTAGAACTTGAAGAGAAACTTGGCAAAAAAGTTGATATTTTAACCTATAAGTCAATACATCATCTTTTAAAAAAAAGAATACTGGAAGAGGAGGTTAAGATATTATCTTGAAAGATGTCAAAATCTATTTACAGCACGTTCTGGAAAACCTAAACCTTATAATTGCCTCCACTAAGGCTCTTTCTAAATCTGAATTTGAAAAAAATAAGGATATTCTAGATGCTACTATCAGAAGAATTGAAATTATTGGTGAAGCAGTTAAAAATCTTCCAGAAGATTTCAGAATTAAATATCCAAAGATTGAGTGGAAGAAAATTGCTGGAACCAGGGACATATTAATACATTCTTACTTTAATGTAGATTTGGACACTCTTTGGGCGATAATAGAAGAAGACCTTCCAAGTCTGAAGAAAGAGATTGCGCTAATTTTATCAAAAGAAGAAAAAGCATCCGAGAATAAATAAGCAGGTAATTCTAAGAATATTTATAAACAACCAAACGCTATTTAACGTATGTTAAAAAGGGGAAGTTTTTCTATTAAAAGCGCAGCTGTTGCGAATATTTTTCTCATAGTTTTTGCGAGTGTGGCTTTTGCTTTTTTACTGAGTGAAAC
>CAYJRP010000047.1:0-3467 GCA_964372675.1 Candidatus Woesearchaeota archaeon
AGGTAAAACTTGCGAGGGCTTTTATTGGAAAACTTAAGCCGGAAGTGCAGGAAAAAATTGCCTATAAGAATGCTGAAAGACTTCTTACTTGATACAGATAACAAGGTTTAATAATAACTTTTCTTTATCTCGTTAAGGAGGTGAAAAATGAATAAAGCATTCTTCAGTTGGAGCGCTGTTATTGTTGGTGTTTTGATCGCGCTTACAGAGTTCATGACATGGCCTGGAAGTTTGAACTATTTGTGGGCTGCGCTTGTGCTGATTTGGGGCTTCATCGCCGTGGGCCAGAAGTAGACAGATGGATGACAAAAAATTAGGAATTTTATTATTGGTAATTGCAATTTTACTTTTAGGTTTTTCTTTTTATGTTAATATTTCTGGCATGTTTTATTTTCTTGCTGATCCTCTTCTCGGAGATGGATTGGGAACACTTTGCGATGATGAGGAGCATTGCAGAAACTTTTGCCAGACTAATTTAGGAAGATGCGATGATTATTGCAGGAATAATCTGGAGAATGAATTGTGCGGAAGATTGTTTGGAGGGGGAAGATGAAATTCAATTTAGACAAAATTTTGATTTCAAGCGGCTTTATTGGGCCCACTATATTTTTCTTAACTATATATTTTATATTTCCTTTTTTGTATTCTGGATATGACCTTGCAAATCAGACAATTAGCGAGCTTGGAGGGCTTGATAGCCCCATTAAAACTCTTACCAATGTATTTGGGTTTAGTTTATTCGGGATTTTTATTATGCTTTTTGCTTTAGGGATTTTTAAATCTAAGGAAATAAATTCTTTTGGAAAAATAGGCGCCTTCTTAATTTTTGTCACTGGAATTTTGATGTATTTAACAGGAGTCTTTAATGGCTCCTCTGAGGGTTATTTAACGATAGACACACTACATAGGGCAGTTGCAAATTACCAGTTTCCTATTTTGGCTTTGGGTTTTGTGATTTTTGCTTTTAGTGTTGCAGGCCACGAGAAATTAAGATGGCTGACTCCAGTGGTTTTAGCACTTGGGCTGGTAACTCTGGGGTTAGCTTATGTTTTCTTTTTCACTCATGATTTGCAAAATAGAGGAATTTGGCAGAGATTTGCTATTGGACTGCCTTATGTTATTATCATGATTATAGCTATTGGGATGTATACAGTGAAGTTTAGGAAATAAAATGAAAAACAATAGGATTACTTTTATTATTTATGGTGTTATTGCTATAATTGCTATTTTTTTGCTGATAATGGTTATTAATAATATTTTTGAAGAGAATCTTTATGATGAATCTGGAAATGATTTAGGCGCTATTTATGAAGATGGTCTTGGTTCTTTATGCTCTGGCGAGGATGAATGCCAAGAGTTTTGTTTGAATAATAGAGGGACATGTGAAAGTTATTGTAGAGGAAGTGAAAATGAATTGTGCGCTATAATGTTTCCTACTAAAGAAGGATATGAACAAACACCAATTGCTACGGAGGGAGTTCAAGAGTGTGAAGGCGCTAAAGTTAAATTTGATTATGCTCCAGTTAACTTGGATAAGACTTTAGTTATGCTTCCCCGCGGATTAATGGTTGGAGATCATGTTACTCCGGTAAACCATCATTACTTTCAGAATTTTGATAATGATAAATATGATATTGAAGTTTATTCCCCTGGAGATGGATTTATTACAAGTATTGGACACATGCCTGATGCTGAAGAGGGAAAAGATTATCACATCACTATAAAGCATGCGTGCACTGTTTCTGCTTATTATATTTATGTTAGTAATCTCCCTGAAAAAATTTATAATTATATCAGAGGAAAAGAGTATGCCCGTGTGCAAATACCTGTTGAAGCTGGAGAGATTATCGGATACTATAAAAATAATTTGGATTATAATCTAATTGACGAAGAGGTTGAATTAACAGGGTTTGTAGTTCCCGAACATTATGAACTAGAATCTTATAAGATACATATTGTTCCTAATACTTATGAATACTTTAATGAACCTGTAAAAAGCAAAATGATTGCAATAAGTGTGCGGACAGCTGAACCTATTAGCGGAAAGATAGATTACGATATTGACGGCAAATTAGTTGGCAATTGGTTTTTGGAAGGAACACATGGATATTCTGGAGATAAACCAGAGAAATATTGGGAGGGGCATTTATCTTTTGTTTATGATTATATTGATCCGGGGAGAATTGTAATTTCGATATCTGGTTATGATGGACAAGATTCAAAGCAGTTTGGCATCAATGGAAATGTTCCTGATCCTGCTACTGTAAGTATTGAAGATGGTTTGGTAAAATATGGGCTGGTCGATTATAGTTATATTACTCCTGGCGGTAATAATTGGGATTCTAAATCAGCAGTAAAGAATTTGAGAACAATAAGTAATGAAATAGTGCGTGGAATTGTTCTTGTTCAAATGATTGAAAACAGAAAAATTAAATTTGAAGCATTCCCTGGAAAAACTTTTTCAGAAGTAAATGCATTTACCACCAATGCAAAAATTTATGAGAGGTGAAATGAAAAGAAATAAAATTATTGGGATTATTATTGGAATTATTTTTATTATTGTAGTCATATTTGTTATAAAATCTCAATTTTCTAGGACCAATGAAACACAGGACCGTTTTTATAATGATGATGCAGAAATTCAATATTCACAAAATATTGATGATAATAAAGATAAGGAGGTTCAATATCCACAAAATACTGATGAAAACAAAGATAATTTTTTAGAGGCTCCTGTAAATTTAGTTCTGCCTTTTGATGTTGAAAATATGGGCGGGGGAAATGAATTTGTTACTCCTTTTGGCTTAATCAGGCATGAAAGGGATAGGGGGCACGGGCATGCAGGGATTGATGTTCCATTATCAAGAGGGGATAAGATTTATGCTGTATCTGATGGGACAATTATAATTAACGAGCCTGCGACCGATGGCGGAGAGGGCAATAATTTTGAAGGGAATAATGTGGTGCTTTTAATTGCAGAAGGCTACAATGAAGGCGAGGGCTGGGGATTTTTATATGAGCATATTAATTTAGATTCTGGAATTAGTGTCGGCTCTATTGTTAATAAAAGGCAATTAATTGGGAAAAGCGCTTTAACTAATGGGAACAATCATCTTGGGCTGGTTTATTATTTTAATGATTTTAAATATGTCAGAGAGCCGAAATGCTGGGTTGAACATTTAAATGGCGAGGAAAAACAAAAACTTTTGACTAAGTGGGGTGAAATAAGGACAGGCCCTGTTTTTATAGATAGCTGGAAAAGTTCTTTTGAAGACGGTGCTTATCCGTACAGGGCATTATTAAACGAGGCTAATTATCCAAATGGCCCACAGCTTTGCTATGAGTATGGATTGGATGCGCGGGAATTTGCTTAGCAAAGGCAAAGTATTTAACATTGTTTTTTGATAAGAAGATATGGGCTTAATTGAAGATAAGGCGAGAAGGTATTTGGCTGCTATTAAAAAAGA
>CAYJRP010000047.1:3567-5596 GCA_964372675.1 Candidatus Woesearchaeota archaeon
GATACTGGAGGAAGCATTAGACTGCCTTCTTCATTTTGCGGAGTTGTCGGAGTGAAGCCTTCTTACGGGTGCGTTTCTCGTTATGGGTTAATTGATTTGTCAATGTCTCTTGACCAGATTGGGCCTATTGCTAAAAATATTGAAGATGCAGCGCTTTTGCTTGGTGTAATTGCTGGGAAAGACGATAAGGACACAAAGACGTTTGATAGCAAGCCTGTGAAACTGGAAAAAATTAGCAAAATAACTTTGGGATTGGTAAATGTAAAAGGAGTTCATAGAAAAATACAAGAATTAATGAATAAAGCTGTTGGGGGGGCAATTAAGGAACATGGCTGGAAAAAGAAAGATGTTGAAATAAAGCATATCGACCTTGCTGTGCAGACTTATTATCCTTTAGTTTATACTGAATTTTTTTCAGCTACTAGAAGATTTGACGGGCGAAAATATGGAAAGAAAATTGAAGATGTTGCTGGCAAGGAAGTTTTGAGAAGAATTCTTGGAGGAGCGGAGATTGCCAGGGCAGAATTTGCTGGAAGATATTATCATAAGGCTTTAGCTGTAAAAGAAATGATAAAAGTTGAGTTCGAAAAAGCTTTGTCTAGCGTGGATTGTTTGATTATGCCTACGTGTTCTATTTTGCCTTGGAAACTTGGAGCTTTTACAAGCGCAGAAGAAATGTATGCTGCTGATGCGCTTGCTATTCCTGCTAATTTGGCAGAAGTTTGTGCTGTTAGTGTTCCTGTTGGAAAAGTAGAAGGAAAACCTGTTGGGCTTCAAGTTATGTGCGGAAAAGGCGAAGAGGGAAAGATGCTTTCAATTGCAAAGGAAGTTGAAAAGTTAAGCAATTAAGCTTAAAAATCTTGAGTTACTAGGGGATTTATGAAGATTGGAGGCGTGGAAATAGAATTTTTAGGGCACGATGGTTTTAAGATTAGTAGTGGAAAGACAATAATTATTGATCCTTATCAGGTCTCTGGAAATGCTGGAAAGGCAGACATATTATTGATTACTCACGGGCATTATGACCATTGCAGTATTGAAGACATCAAAAGAGTAGTTGGCAATGGAACTGCTGTTGTTTGTCCTGCTGACTGCCAGAGCAAAATAATGGATTTAGGGGTTTCTGTTAACATGCAAGTTGTGGAAGTAAAAGATGTTCTTGAGCTCGGTGATGTGACTGTTGAGTGTGTTCCTGCTTACAATAAAAATAAGGATTTTCATCCTAAAAGCGAGGGCTGGTTAGGTTATGTGATTAAAATAGGAAATGTTATTATTTATCATGCTGGAGACAGCGATTTTATTCCTGAAATGCAAAAGTTAAGCGGTTATGGCAAACATGGAAACACTTTTGTTGCTTTACTTCCAGTATCTGGGAAATATGTAATGGATGTTGAGGAAGCTGTTGAAGCAGCCTCTGTAATAGGTCCAGACATAGTTATTCCGATGCATTATGGCTCTGGAGTAGCTGGAACAGTTGAGGATGCTAACAGATTTGTAGAGCTTTGCAAAGAGAAAGGCATTAATGCAATAGTACTTGAAAGAATTTAACCAGCAATCAGTTTAAATTGCTTGAATTAGCCCCTTGATTATAATATAACCAATAATTAATATTGCTGCTGCTTTTATTATGTCTATTAAAATATCGCTCGTATCTGTTTTGCCGCTCATTTTTTATTTGCCTTTTCTTTTAATAATTCTATGTCCTTCTTCATATCTATTAAATGTTCATGTATTTTAAGCTTTTCTTGCAGTCTTTTTAATTCTATTTCAATTATTTGGACATTTTTGTTCCTTTCAGATATTATTATCAATATTGTCAATATAAACCCAAAAATAATAGCTATCGCCCTGTTTTCTTCAGAAACGTAAGACCACACAAACGAGAGAATGGTTAATAATCCAAGTACTATGTTAATTGTTCTTGCTTCCATTTTTTCTTTGGGGCTTTAGTAATTAATAAAGATTTGTTCTGTAAACAGTATCTCCGCATGAGCGTTAATACTACAAAATTAATCCAGAAAGCTTAAAT
>CAYJRP010000048.1:0-5586 GCA_964372675.1 Candidatus Woesearchaeota archaeon
AATCCTTTCCGTAGTTATTTTTTTATATATCTATAATTAAATTTATTCATTATTAAGGGGTGCGCAAATATATTAAATCTATTCAAACAATAACTTAATGGTTAAAATGGCCTTTGAAAAACTTAAATTCCCATACGAAGCATTTGCGGAGAAACTGCAAGAGTTAGGAATTTCAAGAAAACAAGCAATAGAATTAGCTTTCCATTTATTAGAGTTTAATGACTTCACAAATAAGTTTAACTCAAGCATTCATGAAATAATCACTCTTAATAAGCAAGAAAACTCCAAAGTAAAAGAATTACTTGACGACTTATGGGGGGAATTAGAAACACACATTATTACTAATCCCTTATTGCCTGCAAAAAACATTTTAGAAAAAATAACTGAAAAATTGTAGAAATTTCTTCACAGATTTATCCCTCTTCTTTTTCATCTTCCTTTTCTTCCTTCTCTGCTTTATGTCCAATCACCTTCAAATGTAGTTCATGCATTCTCTTCAAAAACGCTGCTTTATCCTCCATTCTAATCAAGTCAGCATGGCTCTGCATCACTAAGTTCAAACCAAATGGCGAAACAATAGGTATGCGAGCTAGTTTAATCTTAACCTTCCCTTTTTCAATCCACTCCAAAACCTTTTTAGCGTTATTAACATCCATTAAATCCTCAAGCACTTCACGCCTAGCCTCTCGCAAAATAGGAAACTCATTGCTTATTTTCTTAACTGCACTCAAGAGGAAGTGAGAATGCACTTGTTGTTTTCCTACGCTTTTGCTTCTTCCCTTATAATTTCTAAGAATCATCAGAGAACGTGAAGCGCAATGTCTAAACCTTCTCTGCAACACGTCAGTCTTCTCAATAGCTTCCTTCAAACTCTCATCAATCTTCTTTGAATTAACTAATGCAAGAATCTTGTTTTCGTCCAGCGATTCAGCAGCAAGGAAAAATCCATTATCATTTATCCCAATTTCAACATCTCTTCCCCGCACGCGGGCAGCAGCATAAGCATAAGCCCTGGAAAGCACATCATTAACTCTTCGGCCATACATCGTGTGGAAAAGTAAATACTCTTTGTCTTCCTTAAATTTCTCAACCAAAATCATTTCATCTGTCGGTAATTCCGAAAAATCAAACTGCTCTTTCATATAATTATAAACTTCAGTCGCAGCAGCCTCGTCGCAATAAGCATATTCCTTAATAAATTCAATAGCTTTTTTCTTATCTCCAATTCTTTCTTTAACAAGCCTCCTAAACCTTCCAATGTCGCAAGCAACATCGAAGCTAAGCGGTAACATCTCGCTAAACCACGAAGGAATGGTCGGATTCCTAGAAACATCAGCAACAACAAAAGCTTTCATTCCCATCGCTCTTGTAAATTGATACTTTGCTCCCCCCAAAACAAAAACATCTCCCTTCTTCAACCTTTCAAGAAAAGCCTCATCAATTTTACCGACGACTTGCCCCTTCTTTTCCACTGGAGAGCTAATTACTACTTCAATAAAACCCTCTTCAGGAATTGTCCCAATATTAGTCATATAAATCACCCTAGCAAGCTTCCCGCGCTTTCCTATATCATTTGTTGCAGGATCATGCCAAATCTTAGCATAAACATATCTATGTTGTAAGTCATACTCTCCAGTCAGATAGCTAACAACATCCAAAAAGTCCTCTTTCTTCAAATCAGCATAACAATAACTCTTTCTAATAACTTTAAGCATCGAATCAGCATTCCAAACTTTTGTAATAGCCATAGCAAATATCTGCTGCGATAAAACATCCAGGCAGTTTTTAGGAAATTCTATTTTATCAATTTTCTTTTCAACAATATTCTTCATAAGAACAGCACATTCAATCAAATCATCTCTATCCATTACAATAAATCTCCCTTTAGGATTCTCGTGAAGCCTGTGTCCAGCCCTTCCAATTCTTTGCAAAGCGCGAGCAACCCCCTTAGGCGACCTCATCATTACAACTAAATCTATATAACCAATATCAATTCCCAATTCAAGTGAAGTCGAAGAAACAACAACCTTTAATTCGCCTTTGCGAAGCTTCTCCTCAATATCAAACCTACTATGTTTACTCATAGAGCTGTGATGTGCTCCAATCACTTCTTTATATTTCCCGGGAAAATGCAAATCAAGATAATGAATAATCTTTTCAGTAGCAGCCCGAGTATTAGTAAATATCAAAGTAGTTTTATGTCCTCCAATTAATTCATCTAAAATATGATAAAGCTTCTTATGCACTTCATAATTCTCCCCCTCGCTAAGCTCTTTTCCAGGTGTAATTAAGGCAATATCAACTTGCTTATTCATTTTAACATCAGCAATCAAGCAGTCCCTATCAACGCCAACAAGAAAGCGCGCAACTTCCTCAAGCGGAGAGATAGTCGCGCTCAAACCAATCCGAACAGGCTCAATTAAACTAACTTCATTCAACCTCTCCAGAGTAAGCATCAAGTATACTCCTCTTTTATTATTCAAGGCATGAATTTCATCAACAATAACAAACTCCAACGCCCTCAAATTCTCAGAGAACTTAGGCGCAAGAAGTACAATAGAAAGCGATTCCGGAGTTGTCACAAAAATATGTGGCACCTTCTTAACCATTTTAGCCCTCTCAGATGCAGTGGTATCTCCTGTACGGAGCCCAACGCGTATCTCCTGCATCTTCAATCCTTTAGAATCAGCAAGTTCTTTAATCTCTCGCAAAGGAGTTGTTAGGTTGACGTGAACGTCGTTGCTAAGTGCGCGCAAGGGACTCAAATAAACAGCATAAATCTTATCTTCAAGTTCCTCTTTCAAAGAAAGTCCAACAAGATAATTAATAATTGAAAGAAAAGCAGTAAGCGTTTTAGTTCCCCCAGTAGGCGCGCATATCAAAACATTCTTTCTGTCCCAAATTGTCTTAACACCATACAACTGAGTAAGTGAAAAGTCTTTATACTTAGAGAAAAACCATTCACTTACAAGTGGATGAAGTATTTCTTTAACTTCAGCATTCTCAAACGCCTTCTCAATATATTCTATCTTTCCACTCATGTTCCATCTATCTTAAATAAAGAAAAACAATTCAGTTAAACAATTCTCCAAAAAGCAATCTATAAAAAACTTTCTAACACCTCATAAGTAATTCACCCACTTTAACTTTTGTCAATCTCTTCTAAAACTTTTCCATAAAGTTCAGGAGAGATTCTAAATCCTAAAGAGATTAAGCGCGAAAGCAATCTTTTAAACTCTTTTCCTTCAATCAATTTTTTTCTATGCGCCCTCAAGAGGACATGTAATGTACCCTTCACTTTTAACCCAAGGCTCTCGGCAATAGCTCTCGCAGGCGCATCATCAATTAATGTCAGAAGAGGACTTAGCTTTTTAGCAAGCCCAATGGCGGCAGCCTCTCCAGCGTCCATCACGCCAGCAAAACTCTCAGCCTCTTTATCCAAAGTAAATTGCTTAACCTTTATCCATCCGTCTATAATCGCTTTTTCAATTATTTTAGCATCAATAACTCTTTTTTCCTTTCCCTTAACAACAACTTCTTCATAAACTTTATTTGGGATAATAACCTTATCAAACAAACTCTTTAAAAAATGAAGTTTACCAAGTTTTGCTAAATAAAGCAAAGGGCTTGTATTAGAGACAATCATTATTCCTCCAATCCCTTCAAATCTTCCTCGAGCTCCCTTATGCCATAAGGCATTGGAATCTTTCTCTCAGCAATTACTTCCATCATTTCCCATAAAGAAATCCCAGCCACAGTAGCGGCCTTCCACATAGTAATTCTTCCTTGTGCATAAAGCTTCAGTGCCTCCTGGAGCTTCTTCTCCCTTATACCCAGCAAAATAAGATCCCTTATCAGCTTTGACTTGTCAGTATCTTTAATCTTAGCCAGCCTTTCAAGCTCCTTATCCGTCTCCAAGTCCAGCCTTATTGTAGTGAGTTTTTCTTTTACTTTCATCGTTTGTCTTACAAAATACATCTCTTGTATTATTTAAATCTTTGTATGGGGAGGCATTGTTCAATAAAGGAATGAATCAAAACCGAATAACTTTTAAGCCCTCAAATCCTCCAGTCAGTTATGCCTCAAATATCAAAACAAAAGCGTGACAAAATCAGCGAGCAAATTCTGCATCATTTATTTGAAATCTCTCCAAGTGCAACTTTCACGTCAGCCGTTGCAGATATTATAATCCGAGATGAAGAATTCACAAAATCTCTCCTGCAAGACCTAGAAAAGAACAAACTCGTAGTAAAGATAACAAAGAATCCCCAAGGCCTCGATTATTCAAGACGAGAACGCTGGCGCCTCTCCGACAATGCTTACGAAGCATATAAGAAAGTTCAAAGATAATCAGGGAAAAAGAACTTCTTCAAAGTCATCCATTCTTTGCTTCTTGTTATAAGAGTATATTAAACAAAGATTTCTTCTCCGAAGATGAGACGGATCTTCCCCTTCATAAGTCAAAGTATTGCTAAGCGTTGGTTCAAAATAAAGAGTTCCAATAGATTCCCCATCAAAGAAAACATCTCTTTGATATTCAGTAACCATCCTATGTTCTAGAGGAATTCTTCTAGAGCCCATTGGCCCCAAATGAACTTCGCCAAATAACCCAAACATATGTAAGAGAGCAGGTGCGCCAGGAAACTCAATTCTTTCAGTTTTCTTATCCATAAGATTCAATTTTTTCCTTCTATTATATAAATCTTTATATTCCCAACAAACAACAAAACAAGCATGCAAGATCCAATCAAAGAAGCATTCTCGAGAGTAAAACAAGAGATAGATTATCTAACAAACGAGCTTGCAATAATGAAAGAAGAGTTGGAGCAATTAAAATCACAGCATTTAAAGACTCCAACACAAGAGCCCATAACCCAAGCATATCAACCTCAAGAGTCCAACACCTCAACACAGATACCAACACTCAACAGCCTTATTACGCCTTATAACCCCCAATTTCCAGCAATCTCCACTGGAAATGAAGGGGTTCCAACAGACAGACAGACAGACAGACAGTCAGACAGACACCCCAACACTTCCACTCCAAACACACATAAAGGTTCGTTTAATAAAAGGATTGATAGATTAGAGAAAGTATCTGAACTTCTCGGTTCTTTAGACGAGCTCAAGAAGGAAATAAGGCTCAAATTCAAGCGCCTTACTAATCAAGAAATGTCTGTTTATATTAGCATTTATCAATTAGAAGAGCAAGGATTCTCCGTCGATTATTCCCTATTAGCAGAAAAGTTAGGGCTTACAGAAAGCTCAATTAGGGACTACATCAGGAAAATGATTGGAAAAGGCATTCCTCTTATGAAAATAAAGGAAAATAATCAAAGAATTCTTCTTTCAATACCAACAGATCTCAAAAAAATAGCGTCGATAAACACAATTATTCAGCTCAGAGACATTTAACTCTCGGACAACCGAATATCTCCTTCCAAGTACAACTAAAGAGTCCAAACGTCTAAAACGCTCATTTTTAGACTCTTTAAGCCCCATTAAGCTCTTTAGCATTCACAACTCACTTTTACCCAATCCAGGTCAGAAAAATTGCTCTCAAAGCAGGCAATTTTCCCTCATTTT
>CAYJRP010000049.1:0-5552 GCA_964372675.1 Candidatus Woesearchaeota archaeon
TTATCATATAAATGGATTATATCATATTCGGCGAAGCCGAATTAGCAAGAATGGGCTTAAGGAAAGGTCCAATAGAATATGATGTGCTCATAGAAAGCCTGCCAACCAGAGTAAGAGATCTTTTTAGGAGATTGGAAAAGTTGCCTCCTGTGAAGCAGTATTTAACAGAGGATGCTTATAAGGAAACAGCTGAAAATTTGAGATTCAGTAGACACGCCTCTTAAAACAAATCAGAGCAAGATCTGAAATACCCGCATCTTTCGCATTTAAGATTGCATTTAATTGCTTCCATTGTTTTTCCACATACCTCGCAGGTTAAATAATTATCCTCTTCGTTTTGCAAATCGACAAACTTAGTTTGCTCCATCATATAAAATCCGAGATTTTGTGCTTTAGTTCCATGTAAGCTATCCAAATTACAAGCAAGATTCCATCAAGAAGCGGGAAAGCCAAGTTTTGCAAGCCAGCAGGAAGATAGTCCAATAGATCAATTCCATATTCAACATTAGAAAAGGGATAAAAAAATGGCACAGCATCGGCAGATATAAAATCAAGACCTAAATGTGTCAAGCTTCCAATTCCCAGCATTAAGAAGATAATGCTCAACTTTAACTTGTGTCTTCCAAAATGACATATCTGCGTTCTCTTGTGAATTGGTATGAAAATTAAGAAAAGCAGAAAGAAAATAGCAGGAAAAAATGAGGAGTGCGTGAATGCCTTATGCACATACCAATTAGCAGATCCAATTATCTTGAGAAATAGTGAAAAAATAAGGTCTATATCAGGCAAAACTCCCCCGAGTCCAGCAATCAAAACATAATGCAGCGGAAAATGTTTTTTATTTCTTTTTTTAAGATAGAAATCTCTAAAAATAGCAACAAGTAATATGGGCAAAAGGATATGTGTTACAGCGTACGGCATTTTACCTCTTTTATTGTAATAGGAAGTCTATTTCTTTTTTAAGCCTATTGCTTTTAACAGCTCTTTTCTTATTTTTCCGCCAGTCAAATATTGCTTTGGGAATAATTTCAAAATATGTATGTCTCTGCTAAGAAATTTGGAAAGCCTGCTTATATGGCCATAATGTGTATCAAAATGCCCATCGGCAATTGCTTCCCTTAACTTTCCAATTGAGAAATCTTCCGCCAAATTTCTTTCGAACATTGCATAAGAGGTCCCTGCCTGCTTGTAGCTGTGCCCTCCTGTTACTGGCAACGGCTTGATTCTCCTAAGCCCCAGTGCTGCGCCTATCTCCTCGCCAACTGTAGGATTTTCTTTTGCCTCTCTTTCAATGGCGTCGATATTTTCGCAGCTTAATTGATAAAGCGCATCGCTAAGTGACAGGCCGCATTTGTCCTCAATATGGCAGGCCGTAATTATGCAGCCTAAATCGCGGGCCTCTTTTATTACTTCTTCAATTTCTCTTGATGGCTGAATTATCTTAGGGGCGCCAATAACATTAAGATCCACAGGCTGGTCTCCGAAATAAGACCTGACTTGCTGGGAATTAAGAATTATCAATGGCACTTGTGAGAGAACAGGAGAAATCATTCTAACGAGCATTGAGCCCATCCTATTCTGTACAGCAATAAATCCTTCATTTCTTCTATCATCTATTTTATATGAGTTAGCGAGAGCAGGCAGATGTTTCATGTAATCTTCAAACCTATTGTCAATGCCTGCTGTCATGCTATGGCAGGCAGTCAAGGATACAATGCCCAGCCCATTTCTCTCCCATGATTCAACCATTTGCGCAAGGCTAGGAACATTAGGTTTATCCTGCGGGCTGTAAAAATGAGGGAATGTCCGTAGGTCTGCTTTTACGCTATAATCCATAAAAGCCCTACATTTATTCAATTTATAAAGATTGTTGTCTTTTCATAGTTGCGAGAAAGGAGGCTTTTGCAAAAACTTAAATAGCCAGATTTTCATTAATAGTTATGGCAGAAAATAATCAATCCAAGGACTTGAAAGACCAATTAAACGCCCCAATTAAGTATGATCCTAAGAATCCTACGGGTAATTTAGGGATTCCAAAAGATGTTCTGGATAAAGCAGATAAAGTCAAGTCAGACTTAGAAGATTTCAAGAAAAAAGTAATGAAGAAATTTCCATTTGTAAATGTCCTTAGCGTACTTCCAGCGCAGTCATTTAAAATGTTTGAGGAAGAAGAAGGCTTGCTTCCAGAAGAAGTAGAAAAAAAACCCCTACATCTGTTAATGCTTATCCCAGAAGATGAGTTCAAGAATATTCAGAAGAAAATAAAGCCTGAAGTTGTTAAAATAGCAAAAGACAGCAAGCAAAACCTATGGGTTCACATTAAAACAGAAGTTGATTTGTGGAATTATGGTTTGGACAGCAAATACGAGTTTATTGACGCTATTGGAGCGAGCTATCCGTTGCATGACAAAGGAATTCTTGGAGCGCTGCGAGTCGCAAATATTCATAAAACGCTTGTTTTGAAAAAGTTTGAGAAATATGTTGCTTCATATGTTATTGGAGGAAGCTTAGTAAGAGGCACAGCCGACAAGAATTCAGACGTTGACACTTTTGTTGTTATTGATGATACTGACGTAAAAAGAATGCCTCGCCTTCAGCTTCTTGAAAAATTAAGAGGGATGATTTATGATTATATAAGGGAAGCCACAGCTCTTGCAGGAGTCAAAAATATTCTGAATGTGCAAGTCTATCTGCTTACTGACTTCTGGGACAGTGTTAAAGATGCAAATCCAGTCATGTTCACTTTTATCCGCGACGGTGTGCCAATGTATGACCGCGGCACATTTTTGCCATGGAAACTTCTATTGCAAATGGGCAAAGTCAAGCCTTCTCCGGAAGCCGTCGACAAGTTCATGAAGTCAGGAGAGCAAAGCGATGCTTTAGTTCAGAGAAGATTAATTGACGCAATGGTCGATATTTATTGGGGCGTTGTGACTCCGACACAAGCATTAATGATGCTTACAGGACACGCGCCTCCTGCTCCTAAGACAATGGTGCAGGATGTAAAAAAAGTTCTTGTAGATGAAGAAAAAGTAATGTCCCAGAGTGAATTGAATTATCTGGAAAAAGTAGTCAAATTGTATAAGGATTACGAGCACGGCAAGCTTCTTAAGATTCCAGGAAAAGAAATTGACGAGCTTTTGAAAGGAGCGCTGGATTATGATAAGAAGCTTAAAGACATAAGAAAAAAACTTGAGGACAAGCTGATTGTACACGATGCAGACAGATTGCATAAGGATGTCTTTGACTTATTAAAGAAAATCTTTGGAGACAAAGGAAAAGAGATGTTAATCAAAGAATTCGAGTCGCAACTAGTCAAAAAAGGAAAAGTCCAGCAAAGATATTCAACAGTGCTGAAGAATATAATTAATATGAAAAACAAGGTAAGCAGTGGCAAAGTAACTCAGCTTGAAATGAACGCCGTAAGGCGTGATGCCACTGAGTTGTTAAAAGAATTAATCGATTATGCACAGAGAAAAGAACTTGTTTCAGCTGAAAAAGGAATTATTCTCGTGACATTCGGAGATAAAAAAGGTGAGTTAGTCCTGACAGATTCAGGCGCATTTTTCGTTGAAGCAGGAAGAATAATGAAAATCTCCGATGGAAAAATGAAAGTCTCTGACAAAGCAGAGTTGGAAAAAGCAATAACAAGCACAAAAAACAGGGCTCAAGTCAAGTTAAAGTCGGATGTTTTTAATGTTTTGAAAAAAGAGCTCGGTGAGTTTGAAATTAGTTTCTAAATTTTACCCTTAAATTCTTGGTAGCCTTTAGAGGAATAATGCTCGATATTTATTTCATCGCTAGCTCTGGAGTTCCAAGAGTCAACATATTCATATTGGCGCACATGATAAAGAAGATCATCAATAAACAATATCTTGCCAGATTTATTAAGATGAAATGCTATTCTCGGACTTTTTCTTCCATTCCATACAGCAGGAAATACATTAAACTCTCCAATTCTCTCAACTCTGCTTGTTCTCGTAGGATATTTGGATAGCTCACGAATCATGCGCGTATATTTCTCCTTGCTGTGGGTAATGAAAGTGTCCTTTTCTGCTCTTTCAAGAGCCCTTGTTGAAATTAATATCTGCCATTCATTTCCGTTGCCAGCATCAAGGACAGTATTTTCTAAATTACTTATTCTTTCTTGAGTTTGGTGCAATGCTTCAAAACTAGCGAATTCACTAGGGTTGTCTTCCAGACTAAGCTTTCTCATGAGGGTGTCGCCAGTTCCCGCATATCTTCTTGCATCATTAAGCACGCTTTTAAGATAAGCAGTGTATCTGCCGATATTGCCATTGTCTAAAAGAAATAGGTCCGGGTTTTGATGGATTAAAAGCTTAGCATTATGAAAGCCAGCAACACCGGCTATTTCCTGATACACACGTTGAACATCTTCGTCTTTAATCATTTTTGCTACGTTAAAGCTTTGATTAAACGGAATGTCAAAATCTTCCTCCAAAATAAGAGTTCTAAGACGTATGTCCTCCTGAGATTCTTCTTTAACTTCAGCAGGCAAGTTTTTTTCGTATAACTTTCTGATATGCACTAATGCGTAAGAGGCTTCATCTTCAGAAATCAATTCTTTATCTTCCAGAGTCTCTACTAATGTCTTTAGAGTTTCATGGCTTTCATGGCAAAGAGAGGAAAGTTTCTCGTCTCTCTTTGCTTCTAGGAAAGAAAAATATTCAATATCCTCTGTTCCTATTTCCTCTTCTCTTTTAGCCGCGGTTGAATAAGTGACATAAGCCAGAACCCTTCCCTCTAAAGAATGGATATATTCTTTTTTTGCACTCTTCTCAGAATTTAATTGGGCGCAGAGATTCTGCATATTTAAGGACGCTTTCATTCGGATGCGTTCTGCAGAAACAGAGGGGTTATAGCCTTCTAATGAGACTGCTAGGCTTTCTAAAGATTTAATTGCCTGCTTTGTTTCTAAAGATTTGAGAATGTTAAAAAGATTATTAGCATCAAGTAAATCGTTTTCTTCAAGTTTGACTATAATCTCTCTTAGCTCTGATTCACAATTAACTGCGGTGGCATAACCTCTTCTAAAACTCACAGAACTTCTTACACTACGCGCCCCCTCTTTAAAACCACTTAAAATAAAGAATCTCAAATTTTTTAATTTTAGTTCATGGCCTTGAATAGTTCTTTTTAAAAAGGCATTATAAGCTCTTTGAACGTCCTCCGTTGAAGCAACTCCAATAAGGCCTTTTACTGCGTCCAATTTACTGCCGCCGAGAGTGCTGTTCTTTACCCTCTTTATTTTCTCGCTGTATTTGGTTAATTCTTCTTCTAAATCAAAAATTGAGTCAATAGTTCCACGCAAGTTGTCATAAGCACTCCTTATGTTACCTGCATTCTTATGACTAAGCTCCTCTAATTCTTTCTTTTCTTTTATAAACTCATCTATGACTTTTTGCCGTTTTTCTTGATAGGTTTCCATTAATTAGGCTGAAATTAAGGGTTTAAAAATCTATTCAAGCAAATCTTTTTGTGTAGGACACACACATTTTTCACCAGCAATATTTAATCTCTAATTTATCTTC
>CAYJRP010000050.1:0-5429 GCA_964372675.1 Candidatus Woesearchaeota archaeon
CTGCTGACTAGATTGCCTAACTTATTTGCTAGTTCGTTGTTGTGTCTTTCTATTAAAATTTCTTCTGAAAAATCAGAATCGTCGAAAACAGCACACCTCAATAGTGCATATCTGATAGAGTCTGCTTGGTATTTTTCAAGCAAAGCAAGAGGGTCAATGACATTTCCTAAAGATTTTGACATTTTTTTACCATTTGTGACCAAATACCCATGGACCAAGAGCTTTTCAGGAAGTTTGTATTCTGCTGAAATAAGCAATGCTGGCCAGATTACAGAGTGAAACCAATTAATTCCTTTTCCGATGACGTGCAAATCAGCAGGCCAATATCTTTTCTCTTTATCTTTTAGGCCAGAAATATAATTTATCAAAGCATCTATCCAAACCCAGACTTTGAAATCTTTTTCTCCTGGGAAATCAACACCCCATTTTGCTTTGTGCCTTGTTATGCATATGTCGGTAAGTCCCTGATTTACCCTGTTTAGGACCTCATTGCCCTTTGATTTAGGAATTACATAATTTGGGATTATTTTTTGCAATTCTTTTTTATATTTGCTTAATTTGAAGAAATAAGCGTTTTCTTTTCTTAATTCTGGGATTTTGTCATGCTCTGGGCATTTCCCATTAACTAGTTCTGATTCAGTATAGTAAGCCTCACAGCCTACACAATATAGTCCTTCATAATTAGATTTGTAGATGTCTCCTTTGCCAATTACTTTTTTTATTATTTTTTGGACTACTAGAGCATGATCTTTGGCTGTTGTTCTTATGAAATCGTCGTGGCTTAGATTTAATTTTTTGCATAATTGTATGAAAAGAGCTGTATTTTTGTCTATGAATTGTTTTACAGGAATGTTTGCTTTTTCAGCTGCCTGGACATTTTTCTGGGCATTTTCATCTACTCCTGTTAAAAAAAAGACATCTTTTCCATTTAAACGATGCCATCGCGCTATAGCATCAGCTAAAACTTTCTCAAATGCGTGACCGACATGAGGGTTTGCATTTACATAATCTATTGCTGTTGTAACATAAAATTTGCCTTTCATGACAAATGGAAAAGGGCAAGGTATAAAAATGTTTTACTTTTAGGTTTATGGAGCGCCGATGGTCTAACGGCATGATTCGAGCTTCCCAAGCTCGCGACCCGGGTTCAATTCCCGGTCGGCGCATTTGTAAAGATTTATATATCTGATGTTTGAGAATTTTCTATGGGCCATAGTAATTCTGAATTGGAAAGAATCAAGAAGTCTCTTGAGAGAAAGAGACGTGAATTACTTGAGTCTAGGGAAAGATTAAGAGAAGGTTATATAGCAACAAATACTCTTAGCAGCCAAACGGTCAGAATACGCAAAGACTCTTTGCCTGCATTAAAGGACAATAGTCAGGAATTGAATCATCTATCATCTTCAGAACACCCATTTTATAGTCTATGGGCTTCTGATTCGCCAATTTTTCTTGTAGAATGGCTCGGTAAGAGGGAAGATGAATTGGATGTAAGGGGTACTTTTGTTTATATTTTTACTACCAGAAAAACAGAAAACTTTAGATTAGCGCATTATCACTCATATTTTTTTAATTCCGAGGCAATTGTGATGGCACACCAAGCCCACGGATTAAAGTCAGGGGATTACTGTAACTTGTCAGGACATAAGATTACTGGAAGGAATCTTGAGATTGCACAGGACTTATTTAATAGAGTTATTAGTGGAGTTAAGATATTTCCGTTTGAGAATGTTAAAGGCTATATTGAGCGAAACGTTCCGGTTGAAATGGCTCATTCATCAGACAGGCAGTCAAGAAGTTACGGCCAGGAATTTTTGCGAGAACTTTCTCCGGACAGGGTAGTTGAAGGTGAGTTATTTGTGCCTGGGATTTCTTACAGAGCTTACTTTTTTGGAGGCAAGGTTGTCCTAGAGTCAAACCTTTCTGGTGACGCAACTTATCTTCTTGATGCAAAGCACTTTGATGCTTTAAGAGAAAGATCAAGATTAGAGCTTCTTACTGAAAAGCCAGAAGGTTTTCTTGGGAGAGTTCTTCATTTAGATGGAGCAGAGGCTCATTGGAAAATCAGAGTAGAAAACTTTGTTAAAAGTTAAGTTTATTAATTTACTTTTTCTTTTCTGGAAATGGGAAGAAAAAAAGAGGAAATAGTTATTGAGGAATCAGGCTACTTGGCTCATTCAAAGGACAAGGCTATGAATATGAGTATTGCCGAAGGGTCTTTTCATTCTGCCGCCGTTAATGTTGCATCTTCTTTTCTCACGCCTTTTGCCCTGGCAATTGGAGGCAATAGCTTTCACATAGGGCTTATGAGCTCTTTATCTGGCTTGAGCGAGCCGTTCGGAGAGCTTACAGGAAGCCGGCTTATGGAAAAGCACTCCCGAAAGAAAATCCTCATTAGAGCTAAGATGCTGAACATTCTTCTTTATCTGCCAATAATTGTATTGGCTTATCTTTCTTTTAAAGGGATTTTGTCTTTTTATTTGCCGTATGCATTGATTTTAATTTGGGTGGTTTTTGAGTTTATTTTCGGCGTGGGGTATGTTTCATGGTTTTCTTGGATGGGAGATTTAGTTCCTGCAGAATCCAGAGGAAAATATTTTGCCAAAAGAAACAGAGTAGCTGGTCTGGTTGGGCTGGTCAGCTTTGTTCTTGCTGGGTTTGTTCTGGACATGTTTAAAACTCGAGGTTTTGTTTTGCTTGGATTCACTGTTTTATTTCTTTTTGGAATGATTTTCAGAGGAATTTCAAGGCATTTGACCAAGAAAATTTTCAACCCAGAGCTTAGAATCAAAAAAGGATATTACTTTTCATTTAAGGACTTTGTTAAAAAATATGATAATTATGGGAAATTTGCATTTTATCAGGCTGTTTTCTTTTTTGCAATCATGATTTCCTCTCCTTTTTTTGCAGTTTACATGCTTGAGGATTTGAAATTTAGTTATATCACTTTTACAATTGTTGCCATAAGCTCTACGGTGTTTTATCTTATTTTCTCCCCTTTGGCTGGAAAGTTTTCTGACAAATATGGAAATTTAAAACTGCTTTACATTTCTGCATTTTTATTTCCTTTGGTGCCTTTGCTTTGGGTCTTTTTGAAAACACCCATGCAACTGATATTGCTTCCAAGCTTAATTTCGGGTGTTGCCAATGCTGCTTTTGTTATAGGAACAACTGATTTTGCTTATGACTTAACTTCACAGCAGAAAAGGGGTTTGTGTCTTGCTTACACATCAATGCTTATAGGTTTAGGAGTATTGTTTGGGGGATTGCTTGGAGGCGTTTTAATACAATTTGCAGGCATAGGCTTCATTAAACCAATATTCTTTGTTTTCATTTTGTCAGCTGTTTTAATGGCTTTGGCTTCATTATTCTTTTTGCCCCAGTTGAAAGAGTGGAGAAAAACAGACAAGCTGCAGGGGCTCAGCGTTGATTTGACACACCCATTCAAGATGGTTCACGCTGATGCTGTTTGGTTTAAGAACTTTATACATCAAAAATCATAGATTTTTGAGCATATAATTTCTTGCGAAATTTTATACATGGGAAGTAAATAACAATAATTCTTATAAACTTGCGGCTTAATTAAAGATTATGAAAGCTTTTGTGGCTGATCAGGATTATACTATTGTTTTGGAGCTTGCTAATCAAGAATTATCCAGAGTTAAAGAAAGGGAATTGGTTGCTCAACTTCATGATTCTTTGCGTGATATACCATTTGATAAGCAACTAAGGTTGAAATATGGCGAATGCGATCAACCCGATGGCATAGAATTAAATTATCTGCCAGAAGATCATAAGGGATGGGATGATATAACTGGAATACTGGTAACTGTTAATGAGAGGGCTTTAAGTTATGTTGAACAGAGAGGATTTTTTGGGACTCGCTATGGACTTGGTGATAAAATAGAGATATTTAATGGAGAGCCCCATGCTTTATGAATACAAGAAAGTTTAAAAGGTTCGTTTTTCTATATAGCTAATGTTTAACAGCAAGAAATGTTCCCGCTGTGGGGGAAAATTAAAGGAAGTTTATAGTTTCTGCCCTTATTGTGGAATTGATTTGAGAAATTCTGAAGCCGACATAAGGGACTTCGGAATGCTCGGGAAGAATGATGAAGTCTTTGGAGCTCCGCTTGTTGGGGGGCTTGGAGGAATGGGGATTACAGAAAAAATGTTTAATTCTGTTTTTACAGCTTTGATGAAAAATTTTGAGAAGCAAATGCAAGGCATGAATCAAGGAGATGAGCTTGATAATATGGGGCCTGAAATAGAAAGGATTCCAAATGGCATTAAAATCAAACTTGGCAATTTCGGCATGAAACCTGTTCATCATCACCATGAGAAAAAGCCGCAGAAAAAAGTCATTACAGACGAGCAGATTCAGAGAATGTCAAAGCTGCCGAGGGAAGAAGCAAAGGCTGATGTGCGAAGATTAAGCGATAAAGTTGTTTATGAATTGAAGACGCAGGGAGTTGAAAATGTAAATGATATTTTTGTTTCCAAATTAGAGAATGGTTACGAAATAAAAGCCATTGGCAAGACAAAGGTTTATGTTAACAGCATCCCTGTTAATCTGCCGATAAGGCAGTATTCTATTAAAGATAACAAATTGAGTGTTGAGTTTGGGCTGCAATAATTCTTAATTGTCCAAACTCAAGAGATTAATCTCCTAAAAATTATTTGTGGATAATTCTGATGGTCTAGCACCTTCTGGAAACCGCACTTCGCCGTAGGCAGATTTGCCCGCAGGCAAACCTTTAGGGTGCGGAGGGAATAAGTTTTAGATAAAGTTAAATACAACAAAATCATTCTAAAGAAATGAAAAATAGAAAAAGCAACAACTTAACAATTTTTTTCATCCTAGTTACTTTGGCTCTGCTTTTTTTTATCTTCTGGCAAAATTATAATTATAAAATTTCTCTAAATTCGCCAGATTTAGAAACAAAACTAACTTTCACTTACAATGGAAAAGTTGCTATGGAAATGCAACCCGTTATTTGCGATAAATGCCCAGAATTAAATGTGTTAAGCGCAAGTTTTGACCTTGCACAGGAGTATGACAACGATTTTGTCGCAATAAGAAATCATTTCAATAATTACCCTGAGTTTACAGATGAGTTAATTAAAGAATTGAAAATTCAAATATCAGCTCAAACAGGGCTTTCTGCTTCAGATAACTCAGGTTCAGCTGCAATTAACACTGCGTCTGATGCATTGGGTTCCAAGTGCGAGACCATATTAATGTGTAGCGAAGGCGCTTGTCCTCCTGGGGAAATATGTCTGTCTATAGGAGTAACTCCGCAAGTATGCAGATGCATTAAGCCATCCGCAGGAATTGCCTCTTACACAGCAGTCTGCACAAAGAAGGGGTGTGACAATGAAATAGTCTGTTGGCAGGGAATTGTGCCAGTTTGGCGCTTTTTCTTTTA
>CAYJRP010000051.1:0-5428 GCA_964372675.1 Candidatus Woesearchaeota archaeon
TGTCTTCAAAATCAATGCGTGCAGAAAATTCAGCAAAGCTAATTTATAATGGGGGGAAAAATGGAAAGCCAGCAAGGGAAGCGTACGTCTCAATTTTATTTGACAACGCCAACAGCACATTTCCGGCAAAGGCAAAAGAGATAGAAGTTAAAAGACTTGTCAGGCACAACGGCCAGTCAAAATATTTTATTAATGGGGAATTAAGGACCAGACAGCAGGTTCTTGATTTGCTCTCAGCAGCAAAGATAAATCCTGATGGCCACAATATAATTCTTCAAGGTGATATAACTCATGCAGCAGAAATGCCATCAGATGAGCGCAGGCAGATAGTAGAAGACATAGCAGGGATCTCGGTTTACGAAGATAAAAAAGAAAAAGCCGTTAGAGAGTTGGAAAAAGTTGAATCACAATTAAAAGAAGCTGACATTGTTTTAACTGAAAGAGGCACGTATCTAAAAGAGCTGAAAAAAGATTATGATCAAGCGTCTCAATACAGGGAGCTGGAAAAAAACGTCAGCAGAAATAAAGCCACTTTTCTCCATATCCAAAAAAAGCAGAAAGAAGACAAGTTAAATAATACAGTATCCGCAATGAATAAAAATCAATCGCAAATAGATTCAATAAACAGCAGAGTCCAGCAGCTGCATCAGGATTCGGAGAATAAAAAACAAGAGCTGCAGAAATTAAAATACGAGATTGAAAAAAGCGGAGAGTCTTCTCAGCTGGCACTGCACAGTGAAATAGAGCTGCTGAAGGAAAACCACGCAGAAGAAAAAATCAGGTTCTCAACGCTGCAGAATGAAATAAAATCGCTCAATGAAAGAACATCTCAGCTTAAATCATCTCTGCAAGATTCAGATAAAAAAGCTCAGCATCTCCAGAAAAGAAAGGAACAGTTGCAGAGCGAACTGGAAAAAATAAAGGAAGAATCTGGAAAGGCATCGCAGGAATTAAGCAAGCTGAAAGAAAAGCACAGCCTAGATGATCTTGAAGAGGGAATAACAGAGATTGACTCAGAAATAGAATCAATAAAATCAGAAAACCTCGACGGTGAAAAGTTAATCTTGCTGAGGGAAAAAGACAAAGCAGATTTGAGATTAAGCACAATAGAAAAACTGGCGAATAAACAGCAGCTGGCAAAATTATCTGGCTTAAAGCAAAGTCATAAGCAGGCATCTCAGGAACTAATCAGATTATCAGAGGAAGATACAACCTTGTTAAACCAGCTTTCATCAGCAAGAATAAAAATACAGCAGCAGAAGGAAGAGCATGCAAGATTGAAAACGCAGCAAACACTGGCAAAAGAGCACTCAATTAATCTGGCAGTAAGCAAGATAAAATCGTTGAAAATGCAAGGAGTTTATGGCACATTCGCAGAGCTGACGCAAGTCCCTCAAGAGCTTTCATTAGCAGTCGAGGTTGCAGCAGGAAGCAGAATCAACAGCATAATTGTCAAGGATGATAACATAGCAGCAAAGTGCATACAATATCTAAAAACAAACAAGCTTGGCACAGCAATATTCTTGCCGTTAAATAAATTGAAAACTCAAGCTCCGCAGAAAGTTAGTCATGGTAAGGGATTGGCAATAGATCTTATAAAATTCGATCCAGAATTTAAGCCAGCAGTTCAGTATGTTTTAAGCAGCACAATTATAGTCGATAACATAGAAGCAGCAAGAAGAATAGGGATAGGAAAATACAGGATGGCAACACTGGATGGCGACTTAGTTGAAACATCAGGCGCGATGATAGGCGGCTTCAGGAGAAAGCACTCATCCTTGTTCTTAACTCCGGGAATAGAAAAGAATGTTGATTCCCTGTTTTCAGAAATATCAAAGCTCAAGTTTTTAATAGAAGGCCTTGAAAAAAAGCTTGCTGTTAATGAAGACAAGTTAAGAAAAGCTCGAGAGGAAAAATCAACTTTAGAAGGAGAAATGTTGAAGATACAGGTTTCTGTCGGAAACATAGAAGACATACTGAAGGAAAAGCAGACACTAACCCAGAAGCTGAGGCAGATAACGTCGCAGATATCAGAAATAGATTCCAGGATTAATAAAAACGCAGTTTCTCTAAGGGATTTAAATAAAAAAAGATCCTTGTTAAGGGAAAAAGTCAATCAAAAAAGAAACCCGAGAGTGATTGCGCAAATAGAGTCTCTAGAAAAATCAGCCCAGAAAATAAATGAGGAAAAAATTTTGTTGAATTCTGAAATTAACAATATCACCTCGCAAATAAAAGAGCTGATCATGCCGGAAAGAGAATCTATGCAGAAAATAATTAAGCAAAACATATCACAGTTGGAGCAGTTCAATGCTGAAATAAAAAATTTATCTTCTTCAATATCGGAAAAAATATCTATGATAAAGGAAAGGGAAAAACAGGAAGCAAAGCTATACAGCAGCTTCAAAGACATGCTGAGCAAGAGGGAAAAACTAAACCTGAATCTGCAGGAGCATGAAATAAAAATAAATAACGAAAAGAACAAGACGCAGATATTTGAAGAGCGCATCAACAACTTGTCATTGGATAAGGCAAAAATCACAGCAGAAATAGCAGCATTAAATCACGAGTTGCAGGATTACAAAGATGTAAAACTAAGAAAAGGACTATCAGAACCAGAATTAAAGGATGAAATAGCAAAGTTTGAATCCATGATGAAGAATTTTGGAAACGTGAATCTGCGCGCGTTGGAAATTTATGAGCGGGCGCAAAAAGAATATAATTCTCTCGAGGTAAAATCCAGCAAGCTCAAGGAAGAAAAGCAGGACGTTTTGAAGATGATAGATGAAGTCGAATCGAGAAAAACAGCTACTTTCATGAAATCTTTCAACAAAATTAATAGCAACTTCGAATCTATTTTCAGCCAGCTGACTACAAAAGGTACAGCTCACTTAGTCCTGGAAAATCCTGAAAAGCCCTTGGAAGGCGGAGTGCAGATAATGGTTAGGATAGCTCAAAATAAATTTCTAGATATCAAGAGTTTATCAGGAGGGGAAAAATCACTGACAGCACTGGCATTTATATTTTCAATACAGGATCATGAGCCAGCCCCATTCTATCTTCTCGACGAGGTTGATGCGGCGCTTGACAAAAAGAACTCAGAAAAATTATCAGAGCTTATCAAGAAATATTCGCAAAAAGCCCAGTACATCGTCATAACGCATAACGATTCAGTTATTTCAGGGGCAGACAAATTATACGGAGTTTCAATGCATCAAGACGGAATGAGCCACGTTGTAAGTTTGAAAGTTTAGTTAATCTCTCTCGGCCATTCTTCCAATAACACCTAATAAAAAAGGTAATATAGAAACCATTGCTAAAACAGTATAATTTCTTGAATGTTTCATATTTCTTTCATTGTCTTTCCTTTCTTTTACAACACAGGAAGTTGACATAAGCTCCTCATACTCTTTTCTAAAAACACTGCATTCAGTATAGATGCTGTCTGTGCTGCAAGAATTTTTTAGCAAGGAATCAAGGCCGTTAATCTTAGTTTCCAGAAAATAAGTTCTTTTTACAATCTCTGATAAATATTCCCTTTTGTCATAATAGTGAGAAGCTCCAATTCCTGAAATATAGCCTGCAGCTCCTATTATCAAAAGCAGTCTGCTTAAAGTTCTCATAATCTCATTCCTATTTTTAACAGAGCAGTTCAAGAGCTAAAGATGTATATTTAAATCATCCTATAGAGGATTCAGCCATAAAATTCCAGATAGAAAACTAAATAAACAAATCCGCATATAATAGAAGAATGGTTAAATCTTTCAAGGTAGCAGCTGTTCAGTTAAACATAAGTAAGCCAATAGACTCTATAATAAAAGACATTAGAAAATATATGTATGCAGCAAAGAGAAAAAAAGTCAATATAATCTGCTTTCCCGAAGACTCTATATCCCTAGGTCCTAAAAAGAACAAGTTAATTATCTCGCAAATAATGGAATGCTGCAAACTGTATAACGTCTGGTGTATTATATCTACCCACCTAAAAGAGAAGAAATATCATTATAACTCCGCGCTGCTTATCGACAGCAAAGGAAATCTTTTCGGGAAGCACAAAAAAGTGCATCTTCAAGGAGATGGTCCGAACATATACCCAGGCTCAAAATTTGATATTTACAATACCCCTTTTTGTAAAATAGGAATAGCTATATGCTGGGATGTTTCTAACACAACAGCAATGAAGAAGATGGCAAAAAAAGGCGCAAAGATTATTTTCTGCCCGATGTATTGGTGCTATGATGAATGGGCACATAAAAAGAGCCATAAAAAATTTGAGAAGAAAATCTTGCAGTCCTTAATACTTGCAAGAGCATACGAAACTTTAGCTTGTATGGTTTTCTGCAATCCAATAGACTTGAAGGAAAAATACCTAACTTCATATACGGCAATAGCAGAGCCCCATAAGATTATAAAAGAAATTTTTGGCAGGGAAGGAATGATAGTTGCAAATATAAATCTGAATTACCTTAGAGGGATAAGGAAGAAGATGTCAACTTAACTTTTAGTTTTTTTGCATTCACAATAAAGGTAGTTTGCTAAATTCTTTATCAGTCTATTCTGGTCATGGTAAATAAAATCAAAACTTGGACAGCTATTCGCCTCTATTACATACCATTTTCCATTGCTGAATATCAAATCAAGGCCGCAGACCTGCATTCCCAATCCCCTTGAAGTTCTTTCACAAAGCTCTTTTATCTTTTTATTTATCTTAAAGATCCTAAAGTGTTCTCTCACATGCCCTGATTGTTTCCATGACTTGCTTATTTTAACTATGAATTGTTGCAGCTTATGATTGATTAGCGTCGCTCTATAACTCCTGTTAGAATTTGGGATATATTCCTGGGCCACAACAGGAGATTCAGGGTCCATTTTAACAATATGATTTAATTTTTTAAGAAACATGGGATAACTAGTAACCCTTTCAACCAGCTTTGCATTGTCAGAAAAAACCCCCTTTAAAACCATCGGCTTATTTTTTAATATTTCTTTAATTGCCTTTGCATAATATCTGGTCTCTTTCGGTATTAAATAGGTCTTTGGCGTCGGTATTCTATGCTCCAAGCACTTTAAGTAGAACATCCATTTATCTTCCTGATAAAAGAATGAATACGAAGAATTTATTACTTTTTTCCCGAGCTCCTCTAAAGTTTTAGAAAGCTCAAGTGATTCAAATAATATTGGCTGGCATACAGTGTCATTATAAATCAATTTGCATTTTTTTGTCTTTTCCTTAATGTCCTCAAAATCAAGCTGCTCTTCAGCTGGTAGTAAGACAACATCAATTCCAACTTTCTTCAATGCATTTGGCAGCATTTTATCTTCATAATCATGATATGTTTTATAATAAATAATGCCTATAGAAAGTTTTTTCCTGCTATTAGCCATCCTAAGACCTAATGAACTTTAATATTTATATCTTTTGAATCTA
>CAYJRP010000052.1:0-5417 GCA_964372675.1 Candidatus Woesearchaeota archaeon
AAAAGGCACAAGCGATTGCAGATGGGCAGGGAAGAAAGCTTGGAAGATTAGTTGCAATAAACAACCAAGACTTCTATTACCCTGGACCTATAGCTTTGTTTGAGAAAGCTGCCGGTAACGTGGGGGGTGCGCTGGAGGTTGACATGAATGCCGAAGCTGCAAGAGCGGCTTCCAGTATAAATCCTCAAGACATTAAAGTGACTGCGACGATAAATGCGCAATACAAACTGCTCATTTTTTAACTTTTATTTTGTTTTTTAGGTTTTATTTTTACCTTAAGGATTTAAACAGTACTAGAAGGTTTTTCGTATTTTTCTTTTAAGTACGCTAGCAGAGATCTCTCATTTGCCTTTTCTCTTATTTCTTGTTGTTTTCTTTCCTCTGCTTCTCTCGCTTGTTTTTCCTGCTCTCCGGCTCTTTCTATCTTGTCATATTCTTCTTTCCAATTATTCACATATAACAATCTTGATGGAACATCTATGGGGCTAAGGTCAAAATCGTTGCCTGAACATGTAGCACAGGTATAATTAATACAGACGGACTCTAAGTCATAATTAGCTCCTTCAAAATACGGCTTATGGTTTTTTCCTTTTAATGCATAATTTAATATTTCTTTTGCTCTTTCATCAAAAGGAGCTTTTCTTTTTTTAAAATCTTCGTGAATTTTGTTTATTTCTTTGTAGGCTATGACTAATTCCTGATAGTCTTTCTCATCCATCTTTTTTTGAACTATTTGAACTTTATAAGATTATATATAAATTATTGTTATGTCAACGTGCTTGCTAAAACCACGACCTTTAGGTCGTGGAGCACGTTGAGCACAAGAAATTTGTTTACCATGACAAATTTCTGTGCAGCAAATTGCTAACGAGAGCAATTTGCTTGCATCCAAAAAACCAGACAAACCACGCACTTAGAAAAATTGAGATTTTCTAATACATTCAACTCTTACGAGTTGAAGTCTTTAGTGCGTGGTGAACGCAAAGTTTTTTGATATCTATTCGCTTTATTAAATACTCAAATCCAAATTTACTCAAGGCTTAAATAGCCTTGATTTTTGTTTAATTTATGCTAAGCGAGAAACAACTGCTTGAAATCCGGGAGCATCTTGAAAAGGCGCAAAATCCTGTGTTTTTATACGATAATGATGTTGATGGGTTTTGCAGCTACGTTTTATTGCGGAAATATACTGGCCGAGGGAAGGGAGTTGCTGTCAAATCGCATCCTGATATTGATAAGCAGTATGCCAAGAAGGTGCAGGAATTGCGGGCGGATTATGTTTTTGTCCTTGACAGGCCGATACTTGGAAAGGAATTTGTGCAGGAAATGAGCGATTTGCAACTGCCCGTTGTTTGGATTGACCATCATGATATGGATGAGGAGAAAATAGATTATGGCAACGTTTATATTTATAACCCTCAGAAAGGGAAGAAAAGCGGGGAACCAACAACTTACCTGTGTTATAGCGCTACAAAGCGCCGCGAGGATTTATGGGTTGCAATGATTGGGAGCATTGCTGATAATTATTTGCCTGAATTTACTCCTGATTTTATAAAACAATACCCTGAACATTGGAGCAAAGGAATTGAAAAACCATTCGACGCTTACTATAAAACGGGAATAGGAAAATTGATAAAAGTCATTAGTTTTGGATTGAAAGATTCTATAACTCATGTTGTTCAATTGCAGAATTTTATGATTGAAGCAAAGGGCCCGGCAGATGTTGACTTGGCCCTTGAGTCTTCTAAGTCTTTTGCTTTTAAATACAAAGAAATCTGGTCTAAGTATTCTGCTCTTTTGGAGAGAGCTAAAGATTGCTCCGAAGAGAAATATGTGTTTTTTAATTATGGCGGGGATATGAGTATGAGCTCTGATTTGTCAAATGAGCTTATGTATCTCCATCCTGACAAATTAATTGTTGTTGCTTATAGCTCTGGGCCAATTACAAACATCTCTATGAGGGGCAAGAACGTCAAGAAAATACTTGCTGAAATTATTTCTAACCTAAATGGAGCCACGGGCGGCGGGCATGAAATGGCTGTAGGCTCGCGTATACAGACAAAAGATTTAGAAAGGTTTAAGGAGGAATTTTTGAAGAAAATTTGAATCTTCGTTGCAAATCTCCAATCTTAGAAAATTGATATTTTCTAATCCATTCAACACTTCGTGTTGAAGTCTTTAGATTGGAGTTACATTTCTGTAGATTTGCAACGGTAATCACAAAACCACAAGCAAAAACCCGAAGGGTTTTGTGATTTATAGTGAACGACATAAGTTCTTCCCCAATTTGTATGCCGTTCACTAATAGCAAAGGCGCAACGAAATGGGGAAACAAGAGCGTCCTTTGCTATAGCATAACAACACTTTAAGATGGGAGCTTGTCAACCCAGGAATGTTCTCATGAATAGAGTAAGTAGGGATTGTTAATTCTTTTTGACATTTTACCAAGACTTAAATAGGTATATTTTTGTTTATTTATGAAATGCAAGAGATAAAAATAGAAATTTTTGGCAGAGTGCAGGGCGTGCGCTTCAGGCAGTTTGTAAAAGACAAAGCTGACGCTCTAGGCTTGAAAGGTTATGTTACTAATAGGCATGATGGCTCTGTTTTAATTATTGCTCAAGGAGAGAAAGAAAAAATTAATGAACTCATTTCCGATGTGCAGAAAGGCTCTCTGCTTGCTAAGGTTGATGGAGTTTCTTATTTTTTTAGAAATAAAACTAAAGATTTTGGAAGTTTTGAAATAGCAACTGATAAGGGATTCATTATGGATCAGAAATCAAGTTTCGTTAATTTAGGAAAAAGAGTTTTGCATATTGGGAACAAAATTCCCCTCCATGTCTCAATTATTCCTGACGGAAATCGTCGCTGGGCTAAGCAGCAGGGCTTGCCTGAATTAGAGGGGCATAAAAAATCAGGGGCATATGAAAATTTGAAGAGCTTGCTTAATGAGGCTAAAAAGCTCGGCGTGAAATATTTTACTCTCTGGGTATTTTCCACAGAGAATTGGAGTAGGAGCAAGAAAGAGGTTGATTTTCTATTTGAATTAATCTGCGTATTGCTGGCGAAAATTGAGGGTGATTTAGTTATAGACAAAATTAGATTTAGGCATTTGGGAAGAAAAGACAGAATTCCAAAAAAACTTGTTGCGATAATTGAAAAACTTGAGGAGAGAACTAAAGATTTTGATGATTTTAATTTGCAGACTTGCCTTGATTATGGGGGAAGGGATGAGATAGTTCGAGCAGTGAATAAGGTCTTGAAGTCGGGAGTTTCAGAAGTTAAAGATGGAGATTTTGAGAATTATTTGGATTCTGCAGGGATACCTGATCCTGATTTAATAATTAGGACTTCCGGGGAAAATAGGATTAGCGGTTTTATGCCTTTTCAATCAGCTTACAGCGAGTTTTATTTTGTAGACATTCCATTTCCTGATTTCGGACCGCAGCAGCTTAAGGAAGCCATTGAAGAATTTTCTAAGAGACGAAGAAGATTTGGGAAGTAGGTAATCTTAAAAACTATCCTTTAAAGATTATTGTATGAGAATAATTGAAGTTAATCAACAAGAATACAAAAAGACATTTGCTCCAAATGTTTTGGAGTCTGGGGGCTTAGGCCCGTGTGTAGCCGTGGGTGCTATTTATGGAAGAAGAGGGTATATGGCACATGCGGTTCCAGGTTTTATTTTAGATTATGCAAGAAGATTATTAAAAGATTTGCAAGTTGATGTTGAACGAATTGATGACCTTCGCATTTATGTGATTGGAGGCAACGCCTATCTCAGTGAGGGAGACCAACATTCCAAGGAGCATTATAGAAGACATGTTATCCAAGCAAGAGAAGGAGTGATTAATTTAATTAAAGATAGTGGGTTTAGTAGTGCTGTTAAATTAGTTAAATGGAGTATGCCTGATCAACTTCAATCTTTAGAGTTAATTTTATCTGAAGGGAGAGTTGTTATTAATGAGGATGACGATCCTGGGTTTTTCGAACTTGAATAGTTTTTTATACTTAATTTGTTTTGGTGAATTATGCAGCAGCTTAAAAAAGCATATCCTAAGATTGGTCTTGAGATACACGTTTATTTGACAACTAAAGAAAAACTTTTTTGCAGATGCAAGGCTTCTCGCGATTCTGGGGCTAAGGCAAATACTTTGATTTGTCCAATTTGCTGCGGGCAGCCAGGGGCAAAGCCGATGCTTCCTAATGGCGACGCTGTTAGAAAGGCTGTTCAGATTGGCTTGATGCTTCGATGTAAAATAAATGAAAGTTTCTTTTGGATGAGAAAGCATTATGACTGGCCTGATTTGCCCAAGGGATATCAAAATACTATAAGCGGAGCTTACGCTGTTCCTGTTGGAGTGAACGGAAAATTCTCAGGGATTAATATTGGAAGTATGCATTTAGAGGAAGACCCTGCTGCCTGGGATCCTAAGACTGGACAAATAGATTACAACCGAAGCGGGCTGCCTCTTGTCGAGATTGTAACTGAGCCGGAATTTAAGACGAGTGATGAAGTTTTTGCGTGGGTGAGAAAATTAGTGCATGCTCTTAGTTACCTAAAAGCTGTAGATAAAAATGCTGGAATTAAGGCAGATGTGAATGTAAGCTTGGTTGATGAAAAAGGAAAGCAGAGAACTGAGAGAGTTGAAGTTAAAAATGTTAATTCTATTGAGAATATGAAGACAGCTATTGAGTATGAGATTTCTCGACAAAGTGAAGAAGGAAGTGTTCGAGAGACTAGAAGGTTTGACGAGGCAAAAGGAAAAACTTCTTTTATGCGCAGCAAAGAGCAAGCTTGGGACTACAGGTTTATTGCTGATCCTGATTTGATTGACGTTAACTTAGAAAATAAGTTTATTTTAGATTTACAAAATAAATTGCCTGAAATGCCAGATGTTAAACTCGATAAATTGGTTAAAAAATTTAAAGTGGACAAGATAAATGCGGAAGTGCTTGCCAAGAATTTGGATATTGCTGAATTTTATGAGCAAGTCGCATCAAAGATAGACGGGAAATTTGCATTGCCTTGGGTGACTATTGAACTTCTTCGCGTGCTAAATTGGAATAAGATTGCTCTTGATAAAGTTGATATTGATGTTTCTCATTTTGTTAAGTTACTTGAGTTGGTTAAACATGGAAAGATTACTGAATTACAGGCTAAACAAATTTTAAATAAATTTGTTCCTAAGAGCTTTGATCCTTCCAAGACAGAGTCTAGAATCGATGATAAAACCGAGCTTAAGAAAATTATACAAACAATTCTTATGGGCAACTCAAAGGCAGTTAATGATTACCGCAATGGAGATAAAAATGCCTTAAACTTTTTACTTGGAGAGGTTATGAAAGCAACAAATAGAAGGGCTGATTTCAAGGTTGCCCGTGAGGTTCTGATTTCTTTGCTTAAGTAGAAAAAG
>CAYJRP010000053.1:0-5329 GCA_964372675.1 Candidatus Woesearchaeota archaeon
GCTATCAAGCTATATTTAAACATGTCGTCATCAGTTAACTTTGTGTAAATTTTGTAGGAATTAATTTATTAAGGTGTTTCTTTGCGAGAAGTCCTAATCCAAAGTCCCGTGGCAATAGCGCCGCCCACAAGAGCTATACCCAATCCAATTTCTAACCAGATATTAGTCCATTTTTCAAAACTTTTCATTTCAGATAAATCATAGTCTGCAATTTTTTGTTCAGTTTCTGCAATACGCATATCCAGTGCATGCAGCGCCCCATCTCGCGAATTTTTATATTGGTTAATCATATCGGCTGGAATATATTCTGGCTTAAGTGAAATAGAATGAACTGCGGCTCTTTTTTTTTGGATATCTTCTAGTTTCTGTTGCATTTCTCGATATTGATGATAAGTTTGGTTATGTGCGTTTTCAAAATATTTATAGAAAGCACTTCCGCTCAAGGCTAGAGTAGCAGCAAGAGGAATTAGCGATCTAAAAGATATTCGCGATTTACGCGAAGGAGGGTATTCTTCCATTTGAATCAAGAAATTTTTGATTATTTAATTATTATTATAGTGGGCTGTATTGCATCAGTTTTTAGATTTTTTGCTTTCTAAAAGTATTATTAACGGCACAACTACAAGATAAGCGTAGCTTATTCCTACCCAAATTATCATAAAGATAGCGAATAATCCACCTAGTGCCTGCAATTGCGCGCTTGACACTCCGATTACATATTCGAATATGATGCCAAAAATGGAGAAGCCTATTGTTGCTGCCAGAATGTTTTTTATTTTTGCAAATCTTACGATTAATCCGAGAACAAGCACAAATATAAGTAATAACGGAATGGTCGGAGGGAGGATAAGACAGCCGGTTGGAAGGCAGTTAATATTCTCTTCAAATATAATAAACGGAATAGAGCTTATTAAATAAACGAGAAAGTTTGGAAGAGGAATTCGCATAAATAATCTCGCAATGTTTTTTCTGAAGAGGATTATTAAGATAAATGTAACTGATAGGATTGCTACATCCGGGATAAAGCCTAAAGCTGACATATCAGTTTAATATCAATTTAGAAGTTTATAAACCGTTGTAGTCTTCAGTAGTCAAAAATTACAGAAATATTTATATCTCTATTAATGCACCATTTTTCATGATTAAAAAACTGAAAGGAGGTCAAATTAAATGATAAAATTAAAAACTTTTATGTTTTTTGCCGCTTTAGCTGCTGTTTTTGTCGTTGTTATGTTTGCGACTGCGCAAACTCCAACTACCCAGCCTTCGCATGGCCAGCAATCAGTTAAGTATTGCCTCACTGGTACTGCAACAAATACTGCTTGCCTGCAAACAGCACAAGCTGATCCAAATACAGCATCTTACTGCCCTCCTGGTGAAACCTGGACACTGCAAAACTGTGGAATGAATTCACCATCACAAACTTGCGTGAATGCCGCTACAGGAGCACAGGGTAGCTACTGCACATGCTATGGCATATGCAAAAAACCAAAAGCTGTAGCAGAATCTATCGGCGAGCTTGAATAAATAAGAATGTTAAATTGATTTTATTTTTCTTTTTTTAATCTTTTTTAATTCTTGATAAAGTAACATTGTATCTAGACGGGTCATCTTTGATTTCTATCTGCCGAGGAGAATAGTTCAACTTATTTACTCTAACTATGCTTACTCCAGGTTCTAGCGGGATTTGATAAATTCCATCTCTATTTCTAAATACTTTTCCAGAAATACTTATAGCACCATTTGTTGAATTGATTAGGTAGCTTAATGAAATTGTTTGCATAGGATTTCCATCTTTGTCTCTTACTTCTAAATAAATTTGGCTTGGCGGGAGATGGCGCTCTAATTTCCAATAGGGATCGTTTCCATCAAAACCAACCTGATTGCGGAAAGATTGTCTTTTCTGTGGATCCCATACTAAAACATCAAAGTTTCCAGGCACAACATTAGGAAGTATTCCGCTTCCTCTTTCGCTGGCTGTGCCGCTATAACTGTTGTTATTCTGTCTGTCATGCGCTATTACTTTAGCTCTTGGGATAATGCTTCCATCGCTATCTTTGACTTCAAAACTTATGTTTGCCCCCCAAGGCATTTGTATCTCAATTCCTTCCAGATTATTATCGACATTAATAATCCCGCTTTTTCCATACCCTCTTTTATTGCGGGCAGTTATCTGGTGACGCCCTTCAACTAAATCTGCAAGTGTAAATGCTCCGTCTTCTCTTGTCTGAATATTGCGGCTGAAAGCTGAATAAAAAGGAGAAAATGTAGTAATCCAGCCAGGGTCTGGCTTGCTGCTTACATTTATCCCATCATCCTTAGAAGGAGCATATTCTGAACGGACATGCCCGCTTACAGAATAACCTTTTTGCTTCATTTCTAAATCAAGGGTTTTTCCTTCTTGGACTTCCACAGGGAAAACGAATAGGGGAAGATATTTTTCAGGCCCATTATCATGGCTTGCAATTATGCCGAATTGCGCATCCGGCTTAACAAATATCTCAAAATCCCCTTTATCTCTGCTTGTTGTTTCTTTCGTAGGAGAATCTTCTAAAATATTTCCCTGCATATCTACTATTGACAATCTTGCTCCAGGGAGTCCCTGGGATGCGCCTATTATTCTTCCTGTAACTTTCTGGCCTCTTGTTAAAGTATAGACTTTTTCTTTTCCGTCGGTAAAAAAGTAATTTAAGGCAACTGGGACATGGCCTAGTGCTTGAATGTTTCCCCTATACTCTCCTGGCGCGATTATTACACGAAAAGTTCCATCCGGATTTGTTGTGAAAGAATTATTGAAAAATGATCCTCTTTCCTCCAAGGTGATTTCTGCTTCAATTACAGGGTTGTCATGATCATCAATTACTTTTCCTTTGAAATTAACTCCTTGCGGCATAATAATCTCTGTTGTTTTTTCCTCATCTCCGAAAAGCGCAATATCTTCCAGAGCATGCAAGTAGCCTACCTGCGCTGTCGCCCTCCAAGTGCCTGCTTCAACTGGTGAGAATGTATAAACTCCTTTTTCTTTTTTTATCGGCTTTAAGGTAACTGACCCATGGTAAGGATCCATAATCTTTATAGTTGTCTCTGCATCTTCGATTAAATTTCTTTTTGCGTCAAGAATCCGGAGTTTTAATTTTGACCCTGAGAATACTATCTCAAATGGCGTTTCCGGGCTAACATCTCTTGCAACCCTCGTTACATTGCCTGTGGTTGCATGAACATCATACAGGCTATTTTCCGGCACACCCAGCCTTACTTTTCCAGAGGCGTCTGGTTTTTCTCTTGAGCTTATTTGCTGTCCCTTAGCATCTATAAAATAAATATTTGAGGCAAAAACCTCTGCATTGGTCATAGGCGAGCGGTCTGCTTTCAGAACTTTTCCTTCTAAGTAATGCTCAAAGTTTATTTTTCTTGAAGCGCCTTCATTTTCCTCAACTTCCTGATATGGCTTTGGTTTAATAGAATTGCTATTTTGATTGTTAACTTTTTCCGCACTTTCCTCTGAAGAAAATTCAATATTTGTTTTTCTCTCTGACTTCGTGTCTGAAAGGAAATACGCGCCAAACCCCAGGCCTGCCGCTATTAACCCTCCAATTAAAAACTTTCTAAATCCATCTTTGATGACCATTTTATTCTAAAATTTAACATTATGAGTCTTATTTAAATTTATTGCACTTCAGAATTAATGATTCTAGTCCTAGTTTGGGCCTTATCTTAGTGGTAAAACCAGAGTTATCCTAACAACTATTAAAGATAGGAGAGCTTATCTCATAATTCAGCAATTGTTAATTTGATTAATATAATCTAAATTTCAAAAAGACTTTTAAACCTCATTTTCCTATTTGAGCAATGGCAGAAGCAGGTGACATGATTGTTGAATCTGGCGAATATAACTTGATTGCCACAAGCGATAAAGACTTTAAGATAACTCATCTTGTTCTTAAAGCGGCAAACGGTTCAAAGCGCGTTTGGAAAATCAAGGAACTGACAGAGAAACAAGTGGCTTTTGATATTGAGAAGTTTAGTTGATTAGTACTTTCTATCTGCTTTATGTGTGTGGTATCCTGAGCGAGGCTGATTAAGAATTACAATATCTCTGCCATTAATGTGGTAATCCATAAATCTTTTTATTCCTTCCGCACGAGCAGCCCTTCTTTTTTCTGGCATGATTTCTGCTATGGTTGCTCGCAGTCTTTCAGGTGTAAGAAGTTTTTCTAATTCTCTCATGACTTCATCTCTTTTTAACATATTAGTTATTAGAGAATTTGATATTTATATTTTAGTAATACCGACTAAATGTTAATTTAGGAGTGTTTGTTGACGAAGTCAACAATATTTACTAAAGCTATGATGCCCTGGTTTTAGACCTGATTTTTCTGGCTTTAAACTTGAGTTGCTGTTTTTGCCTGACTTCTTTAATTGCAGCTTTCCTACTTCATCTCTCAGGAAGTTCTCTATCTTTTTGCTCATGCTTATACCTTCTTTTTTGCAGTGCTTTGAGAATTCTTTATAGATTTGTTCGTCAAGATTAAATGTTTTTAATGCCATGCTTGCCTCTTTATTATGTTTATTAAAGTTATTTAAGATTAATAAACCTTTTGATTAGTGGTTTTTTGAGAATTATATCACTGGATTTGCTCTTTTTGACTTGTTTTATTGTTATTTAATGTTAAATAAAGTTATTTAATATATCCTTTGTAAGCTTGAATACTTATATTTTATCGCTAGACAAACGGCAATAATTTAAAGACATAATTATACTAACTTTCGTGAAAGAAATAATCTATTCTGATCATGCAAGAAAGAGAATGAAGCAAAGAGGAGTTGAAGAATGGGAAGTTGAGCATATTATAAAATATCCTTCTTATGTTATAAAAGTTGCTGAAGAAAAAAGAGTGGCCTTTGGCGAGATGAGAAATAGGAAACTAAAAATAGTCTTTATCGAAGGGCAAAACTATAAAAAGGTAATAACTATCTTATAAATATGAAGTTTGAGTATGATCAAGATGTAGATGCAGCCTATATCTACTTGGAGGATTCTATAGCAGATGGAGGGGTCAAAAAAACAATAGAATTAAATCAGAACATAATTCTAGATTTTGATGCTGAAGGAAAACTTCTCGGAATAGAAATTCTTGATGCAAGCTCTGTTTTGCATAAAGGTGCTCTTTTGAAAGCAAAGACTATTTAAGTTTTTTAATTACTAAGGATTTATTGGTTTCCCCCTTGAACTTTATTTTTAATATAAATTTATAAATCATTACGAAGATTTCCTAGTGTATAAATAACCAACAACACAGCTAATTACATACCAAAATAAAAAATTAAA
>CAYJRP010000054.1:0-5241 GCA_964372675.1 Candidatus Woesearchaeota archaeon
TTTAGTTATATTTTTAAACACCGATTTACAGACACAGACATGGAACTTGAAGAGTTAAAAAAGGAATTTGAAGTTTTGCGGAAGAAGCACAGTCTCCCTGATTTTGACATGCTTAATAATGAATTCGATATTGGAAAAATTGAAAGGGATTCAGGAAATTTGATGAAAGATGTCAGGAGAATGATGATGGAAAAAGTTGTTCATTATATAAGGCTCGGCGAATTAATGATAAATCCTTCTCAAGCATCTCCTGTTTTTTTGGTCATGCTTAGAGAAATTAGCAACGAAGACAGAAAATCTATTGATGGAGTTTTAAAGAGTTTTGTGGGGCTTGAAATTAAGTCGTACAAGGCTGATTTAGGGTTTGATGAGAAAAATGAGGCAGGTTTTATCAAGGAAATTTATGAAGTTTGGACTAAAACAAAGACATCCATGGAGCAGCTGCTTAATATTTTGGAGAGAAATTGGGGTAGCGTCAACACAAAAAAAGAGAAAGGATATTATAACTGAATTTTGATTATCATGGCTCTCTTTTGAGAGATTTTGATGTCAAAGTGTTTGACAAACCGCACCCTTTAGGGTGCGGAACACTTTGAGCACAAGAAATTTGTGCAAGCTGACAAATTTCTGTGCAACAAATTCCTTATGATTGGAATTTGTTTGCATCCAAAAATCGAGCACCAATCAAACCAGACCCTTTAAGGTGTGGTGGTGCATCGATTTTTTGATTTAAGATTCTTGATTGGTTAATCTTACCCGCCCCTTAAGAATGGAATTTTAATTAATTATCTCAAATATTTTATCCAGGTTTATTTCAAACAAAGCAAGCGGCATTTTTAGGCCAGCTTTTTTCAACATTGATGGGTGAACTTCCCCAATATAACCCAATTCTTCTTTATCCATTATTATTTTTCCTGCTCGGCCGTCTATTAAATCATTTTCATGATTTTCTTCCATTTTCCAGTCTATTTGGAATGATTTAAGCAAATAGTCAAGACATTGTTTGATGTCTGTGAAGTTTGCAGGACTTAGTGCGACTATGAGGTTGTTAGATTCGTGAATGTCTGTTTCAGATTTTTCATCTTTCTTGAAAACTCTTCCGATTTCAAAAAGTTTCTGTGGATATTCTGCGTCTACGTTCTCTGATAAAACTCGGAGCATTGGTATTTTTAGATTTGGCCTTAATATTTTATATTCTGTTTTTGAGTTCTCCACTTCTATCTTGTCTTTCTGATTTATTTTTTCGGATTCACTTTCTTTTATTAAGTGATGCGTGGAAATCTCAAGCATTCCAAGGCCAATTAATAATTCTGATATTTTTCTCTTTAGTTTGCTTTCTTTTGATTCTTCTGCAATTGTTGAAAGGCTTGGTATTTCTGGCCGGATTTTGTCGTATCCATAAGCGATTGCTATATCCTCTATAATATCTATTTCATGAAGGACGTCTGTTCTCCAAGCAGGAACTTCTGCCAAGCCAGATTTGTAGTTGTATCCCATTTTAGGCAATAATTTTTCAAGGTCCCTTTCTTTTAAATCAAGCCCAAGAATTCTGTTGGTCTTTTCCAAGGATATTCTCATTTTTTCCGGAGATAGATTTGGAGTTATCATCTTTTCCTTGTCTATTATCCCCATTTGATATATTGCCCCGCCCAAGTCTGCAAGCATAGTTGATATTATATTGAGTGTCTTTTCTAATGAGTTTAAGTCAAACCCAGAGCATTCTATAAAAACCTCTTTTGTTTTTAAGTCAACCTTGCCTGTTTCATGGCTGTTGACTATAGGAGGCATTGAAAGAACTTTTTTATTTGCATCTAAAAATACAGGGTATTTGTCTGCGCCTTCAAGAAGATAGGCGTATTTTCTTCCTGCAGGATGTTTTTCAAGAATTTGCTTTCCGCTCATTTCTTTTTGAGATTCTAGCGGCTGGAACTTAATTGCCTCTGGCTTTTTAGCCGTGTAAGTAATGGGGAGCTTTATTTTTTCTAAAGGGTATATTCCTATAGCCATCTTTTTCCTGTTTCTTCCAATTGTCGTATGCAGTTTTTCCTGCAGGTTTATTATTTCTTTTATTTTCTCATCGTTTAGTTTGATGTTTTTTACAATTGCGCAAACAGTAAAAGGTCTTACATTTTTAACATCTGGTTCTACTTTCACTTTGTAGTTCTTTTCTGGCTTATGAATTTTGTATTTTTTTAGCCCTGTTTCTTTCCCTATAAATGCCTTGAAAGCTCTTAGATAACCTTGCAGTGAAAGCAACTCAGGTCTATTTGGGAAGATTTCAATTTCTATTTCGCTGCTTGTTAAAGACTCAAGAGGTGTTCCAAATAAGTTTATTTTTGTTTCTATTTCTGGAGTTATTTTAACTTCTTTTTCAAATTCCTGCCTTGAAAATCTTATTTTTGCCATTTATGATTTCTCCAGTTTTGCTTCTATCCAATTATCTGTGTTTTTGAATCCACACGACTTAATATATAAAGGCAAGTGCTCGTTTTTTATTAAAGCATAAATAACCTTTACTTTCATTCCAAAAGCAATATTGCAAAATTCTTTAACAAGTGATTTTCCAATTCCTTTGCCTTGTTCCGTCTTTAATACTCTCGTCTCATGCAACATTGCTTCTTTCCTTTTTGTTGGAGTAATATATCCAATTACCATACCAACAATCTTGTTATTTTCTTCTGCAACAAGAAATATTATTGATTTATCTTTTATGGCTGAAATAAAATCCTCTTTTTTCCAATAATTCTCTTCGTAAGATTTCTGTAAATCCAAAAATCCTTTTATATCCTTTTTAGTTGCTTTTCTTATCATTTTACTTTATCCAGGGCTTTATATTTCTTAGATACTGAAGATTATTTGAGTACATTTCCCTTAAGTCCTTTATTCCGTAGTATTCCATGATTGTTCTGTCAAAACCAGGGCCCCAGGCCAATACTTGAATATGCTCGCCTAATAAAGGAATTGTGACTTCTGGCCGAAACATTCCTGCTCCGCCGAGCTCAAACCATATTTTTCTTTCAGGATGCCAGACTTCTATTTCTACAGATGGCTCTGTGTAAGGAAAATAGCTTGGTCTGAATCTAATTTCCTCATATCCCATTTTTTTGAAAAATTCTTTTAAGTATCCAAGCAAATTTCTGAAATTTAAATCTTTTCCAATAACGATGCCTTCTGTTTGGTTGAACTCGAAGCCGTGAGACCAGTCAACTGTCTCGTTTCTGAAGTTTTTTCCTATTGCAAAATATTTTCCCTCTTTTTCTATTGAACTCCTTAATTGCCCTATTTTTGCGAGTGTTAGCGCAGACAAACATGTTGTATGCGTTCGCAGGACAACTTTTTTTGCTTCATCTTCTTTCCACTGATACTGCCACCCTTTAGATTTACCTAAACCGGATTCGTGGGACTTTTTTACTGCGTCTACTATCTTTTTATCCGGCAGTTTCCCTTGAGCATCTTTAATAAAGAAAGTGTCCTGCATTTCTCTTACAGGATGGTCTTGCGGCGTAAATAGAGCATCAAAATTCCAGAATGATGTCTGAGCAAGATTCCCAGTCATTTCCTTAAACCCAAGTTCCAGCCAAATTTGCTTGGCGTATTCAATAGACTGGTTTACGAAATGCTTCTTCCCTCCGAAAATTCTTGGGACTTTGGCCTGCAGGTCATAGCGCCTGAACTTTAACTTGCTAGAATAGTCTTTTATTACATCAGGGGTTACTTCTTCAATCAAGTCAGATTTTATTTCTTTTCCTGCTATCTGCCTGCCTTGGTCTGTAATCTCGAACGAGATTTCTTTTTGATCTACAAGCTCAATAATGTTTTTTCTGTTTTTTAGGTTCTCAAAAGCCAACAAATCAAGGTCTTTTAGAGAATCGAGGCTTATTGGAAGTTTTTCTAATAGACTTTCTTCAGGAAATTTTTTTGTTAATTCTTCTTTATTTGCGGAAATACTTATTTTCCCATCTGACAGATTTATAAGGGCTTTTCTTTTTAATACACCAAGAGCAGCCTTGAATTCGTTTTCTGAAAGCTTTGACAAGCTCTTTATTTCTTCAAGAGATTTGTAGTTATTTTTTTCTATTGTTGTTAGAAGGGTTCTTTCTGGCAGGGCATGCTTCTTATAATAAACTCCGTTTACTCCAAGGCCAACTATTCTTTCTCTGTCTGTTTTTAGTTTAATTAGGCCTTTATTTTCAAGGAAAGTCAGGGCCCGCAGAACTGTTGTATTGTCTTGGCCTGATTTTTTAACTATTTCTTTTATATTGCTGTGCAAATAAGGGATTATTGCTCTTTCTATGGGGGACAGGGAGTCTAATAGTTTGTCATGTTCCATTTTATTGTATAGAATATGTGGTTTATAAAAAGATTGCTTCTGAGGCCTGCTGTGTTGATGCCCCTAGCGTAAGTATGAGAATTAATGCTTCTTTCTTGTCTTTTGTCACTATTGCAAGCTGTGTTTTTGCCTTTCTGCATATTGCAATGTTTTGCTTTATTTTTGTTAAGGTCATTGCTTTGTTTTCTTTTGGCATAGCTCTAATTTCATCTAAATTTATGCCTATTGCTATTTTGTTTTTTGCCGCTATTTTTGCTAGAACATGGTTTAAGCCAGAGTCTGATTGTCTAAGCTTGGTTTTTCTTTCTCCTAATTCCGGTGATAGCAAAATGTCAAACTTGCCGTATTCCAGAGCTTTGCGGTTAAATTCATCATCTTTTGCTTGTACTACTAGAGGTTTTTCTTTTGCAGTTTTTACTTGCTTTACAAATTCGTTGAAATTGTTTGTGTTAATTATGTGCATTTTATCCTATTTGACTTTTAATTTATTTTTAATCAGGCCCATATCATATTTTATCCTATTAAAGCTGTGCTTTATTCCAACCTTTATTTCTCCGAGCTCCCTGTACATTTTAACTAAGAATGTAATAATTAATATAATGAGCCCGAAATTAAACTCGCTTAGCGCAGGACTTCCTCCGATGATTAGTTTGACTAGCCAGTAAATAACCAATAATGATAATAGTAGCATAAGAATATTCAGGATTATTTCAATTATACTTATTTTTTTGCTCATTTTACCTGATTCCTTCTGCAATAAGGATTTTAACAAGATATATAATGCCCAATACAAGAATTATTACTAAAACCCAAAACCACCAGTCATACTTCCTTTCCATTATTTTGCTTAGTTGCCAAAGTATTTAGGGCTTTTGGAGAGGACTTTTGCACAAAGATTATCTTTTTATTAT
>CAYJRP010000055.1:0-5235 GCA_964372675.1 Candidatus Woesearchaeota archaeon
AGTTCTTAGGCAAATCTGGCGTCAAAGTGTCTTGCAAGTAAGCAGGGAAGTTCTCCTCTGTCAGCACAATTGGCTGAGAAGACTTAACAACATTTCCGCTGAAATTAGGCGCAATCATCAAGGCAATAGCCAAAATAGCAAGAGCAAAAACAAAAACAGCAACTCCAATAATAATTGTTAACTTTTTCATATATAATTCTGTAAGGCAAGGTTAATAAACTTTATTTTTGGAAGTTATATAATTGCCTCCGTAGCTCAGTTGGTTTCAGAGCACGAGTTTCGTAAACTCGGGGTCGGGAGTTCGAATCTCCCCGGAGGCTTTCCCAATCAAGAAATTCTTCGCTAATAAAAGAAATGAGAATATCAAAGATTAATGCACCAATCTTAAAAATTTATTGAGATATGGATAACTGCGTGATTTATAGCCTATATAGTCGCAGTTTTCCAGATAGAGAACTGCAAAATAAGTAGGACATAAGCCATGTCCTCTATAACTAATAAGTTGTATAAAAGTAAAAATTAAAAGAATAATTACTGCGCTTTAGCTGCAGCGCCTTGCTTGTTGTAGACAACGAGTCCAGCAAGCCCAAGAACAACGAGGAATATTCCTGCGCCAAGCATTCCTTTCTCGCCGACAGCGCCAATAACCGCGCCAGTTATTCTGGCAAGGAATCCTTCATTCTGATTTGATATTTCTTCAGTAGGAGCGCTGTTCTCTTCACCTGCAGGGTTAGCCAAATTAGTTGTTGGTATATTGGTATTTGGTCCATTGCCTTCTTCTTCAGTAGGAGTTACTTCATCATCACTTCCGCCTCCACCGCCTCCACCGCCCCCATTTGGAGGTGTAGGATTAGCAGGGTCAACAGGATCAAGTGTAGGATTTACAGGTCCAGTCGGAGTAAAAGGATTTGTAGGATCCAGATAAGGATTTACGGGCCCAGTAGGGTTAGCTATATAATTAGTATCTTGAATTGGATTTACAGGTCCAGTAGGATTTGGATTTATAGGACTAGGAGGATCAATACTTGGGCTCAAAGGTCCAGTAGGAGCAGCAATAGGTCCATCAAGTATAGGATTTACCGGTCCAGTAGGATTACCAACATAATTATTATCTTGAGCAGGATCAGCAGTCACTTGAGCAACTACAAAACCCATAGATAAAACTAAAAGTAAAGAAGCTAAAATTGCATTCAATCCAATTTTATTAAATTGCATAATATCATTAAATAAAAGCACTATTTAAATCTTTCCATTTACGATTTAATAGTGACACAATTTCTAATTTGAAAAAAGATGCGGGAAGGACGACCTCGACCAGAAGTTGAAGTAGTTAATCTGTGAATTATTAACCAACTTTTAACTTACGATCTTAACGTCGCTGGGATTTATATATCTTGTCATTAATAAAAAATCTACATCTTCAATAGATTTAGAAGTTAAGGAAAGATTTATATTTGGTCTAGAGTAAATTATAGTATGAATAAATTCATTAGCAGTTTTTTAATAGGCCTTTTCATGGTTTTAGTCTTTGCCGTGGCTCAAAATAATGCTTCTCCTACATACCAAATCCAATCAAGCAGTATGTTAATTGAATTACGCGACGGTGAACCAATCAAACTTACGAATGTTGACGGGACGAAAACAACCTTAGACTTCGATATGGACACAAGCAACAATGGAGTAACAATAAGGACAGATGACAGTGCAGTAGTTGTAAATGTGGGAGAAACAAAAGACATTGCCGCAAAAGAGGACATTCAAGTGAAGGTAATTGCTGTCGAAGAAGACCCTTATACACAAAAACCAATAACAATCATTGAAGTAAAACCAATTATCCCTTCGGAAGATCCTCCCACAATAGAACCATCCGTCCAAGTAGAGGCAACCTCTGACCTTGATAAGTATGGATGGATGACTGGAGTAGTAGGCTTAGGTCAAACAGTATATTATGGAGTAGTTCTTAATGAAAAAACACATTATCCTGTAATTAAACTTACTAACCACGATTCAAATTCTAAGATTTTAACATTTACTATCGATGGTGCCTCTTACCAAATTGATGATAGCCAATTTGAAGATAAAGAAAACTGGAAAGAAATTGAATTGGACGGAGCACGCTTATACATGAGAGCGCACTGGGAAGGAGAGCAAGGGTATCGCGATGCATCTTTTCAGATAGCTCTTAAGCCAGGATTTCAGATTCCTTCCCAAGCCTCATGTTTCTTTTCACCAGAATACACACTAAAAGTTGGAGAGTCAACGGCTTATAGGCCTGCAGGGCCAGCACGCAGTGCCTTAGAAGTTACCTATCGTGGCACAGAAACCCCGAAAGGGCTGATGAATGTAGAGTTCGGTAATGGAGGAGCAATACGTTTTGGAGGTGCTTTTAGTTCATCGCGTGCAACGAGCTTTATTCCTCTAGACCGCGGAGATGATTGGCTAAGTTTTACTCTCTGCACAATAAAATATACTACATCTGAGTCTGTTCTGTCATCTCCGAGCGATTCCGATCTAGCAATTATTGATCTGAGTTTCGACCTTAGTGGACCACTCAAATTAGTGGTACAAAATACGGGCAAATCAGTAATTAGAGAACAGCAATTACCTATAACTCTAATAATGAATGAATATAATGAGCAAAGAACTATTACTATTCCCACTATGCAACCCGGAGATATCCAGACAATTGTTATATCGGATGCTTTAGTTGGTATACAATTTCCAAATGTAAAAGGAACTATTGCCTCAACCTCTTCTCCAGACTTTATTGGAGTAGTAATTAACCCACAAGGAAAGATAGGCAATGAGTTCGAGTCAAGAACGGATAACAATTTTTATGAAGTGAGCTTTGTTGCCAGAGGAACCCAGTCATCTGCAGATAACGCTCCACAGAAAGATATCTCTTTATCTTCAGATTCAACAAAAGTGCTACTAACAAAATCCGCTCAAGAAGTTGAGTTTAAAGGAAAAGAGAGTAATGCTGAAACGTGGGTGTTAAGAGAAAAAGATAACAAAAATGCAGTGGTAAATATTGGGGGAAGAACAGTTAATCTCAAGCAAGGCAGAAGCGAAATAAAAGCCGTTGAAGATAAGTATGTAAGCATAACTCCAGTATATTTCGGCGATGAAGGAGTATTAGTGGAAGTAAAGATCCAGGAACAAGCAAGTGAATGGGAGGATCCAGTAGTTTACTCAATACAAGAAGTACAAGCGTTTCAAGAAGAAGCCCAGAGCTTACGCGCAGTGCAGGCAGATACTACTGATAGCAATCAAAATTCAGCCAGCGATACAAAAGATTCTTCTAAGAATGGTTCTAGAAATGTGTGGGGGATTAGCCTTGGAATAATTGTGTTGCTTATTGTGGCCTTCTTTGTATATCTATCTTCACATAAAAGCCCTAGTGAAAAAGTTGCATCTTCTTAGAGAAGGGGGACTAGATAATCCTTATCCCTTGATATGGTTTAATCTCTATCAATCCACTATCTCTTAGATTAAAAAGAACTTTCCAGCATTCAACTTTAGGCATGGAGAAGTTCCAGCATAACTTTCAAATACTTCCGAAATAGAATAATCTCCATTTCCCTTTATCAAGTTCTGCGATTCTTTTTAGCCTTATCCTTAACTTGCTTATTAAACAACTTCCAAATCTTATCAGATATATCTTTAGGAATAACAATAAGCTTGCGATTGGCAAGTTTCTCAAGTTTTTCTCCTAATCCCATGATGGCAATTTCATTTCCTAAACGCACTTGCTCTTTCGCTTCTTCCACAATTACCTCCCAGTTAATGCGAGTTTTATTAACAATCTCAACAATGTCGTCTAAGTCTTTATCTCGAGAAGTTACACTTTTCATGATAAGAATGTCATTGGGATCAGCAACCTTAATAATCAAGCTGCCAAATTCATGTATCTGTTTAGCTCTTTCTTTCATTGCGTTAGAAAAAGTAGAAGTAATTATTTTGTTCATAAATATATCAAAACGGCAATTGTCAAATTTAAGCATTCGAGGAGTATTGTTTTTCAGCCCATATACTAAAGTTACGTCAGATTCTTTAGCGCCCAATTTTCTTAAGGCATTCATAAATTCGCTTCTATCTCCGGTTTTATCAAAGACAATATCAATATCCAATGTCGCGTTTTTGATGCCCCTCAGCATCAAGGCAGTTCCGCCTATAGCATAAACCTCAATTTTTCTAGGAAGAACATTTCCTATCGCAATAAACATTGCTTCCTGTTGTTGTATATCTATCATCTGGCATACTCCTCCAAATCAGCGCGATTTAAAGGGATATAAATTTTCCATCTTCTTTCAGTGTCTTTAAAGTCATCTGACGAGATGCCTTTTACGATATAATTAAAGTGCCTCGTTTTTCTTTTTTGCGCTAAATGCAGAAACCTCTTAGGCATCTTCCTTACTTTCCTCACTACTTTTCTTGCAATCTCATAAAGAGCGGCAACTTCCCTTACCAAGTTTTCTTTTTTAGCGAGATTATATAACAAATTCCAATCAGATATCTTTCTAAATAAAGCTAAAGAAGCTATTAAGTAACGAATACTTCCCTGTTTAATCGCATAAATAAGAGCTTCTTCATAAGCTGGGACTCTGCCATGCACATAATAAGAGCTGGAAGAAGCAACTTTAATTGCGGGATTTGAAGAAGCTTCGTTTATCTTTTCAGTATAGCTTATCCCTTTTTGTTTATTCCTTAGGGAAATATAATACATTCTTTTCTTTCCAGCCCCGTAACTCGTTTTTACAAAACCCAGTTTTCTTAATCTATGAATAACATAAATGGCTTTAGTCTTACTTATCTTTAGTCTATCCGCAAGAGTCTCCAGAGTATGAAAACCTTGAAGTGACTCTCCCATTCTTTCGTACTTGTTACTTCCTTTTATCATTATTAAATGTATTGCCTCTAATATATAAACCTTTCTATTAATTAGGTTATTTGTTAAATGTATCGCCTCTAATATATAAACAAAATCAATATTTTCTTGTCTCAAATAGCAGTTTGCGAGCACTTCGAATCCTCTTGAAAAAAGATGCGGGAGGGAGGATTACTTCAAAATATACTTGTTTTGAAGTTTCGAGAAATATCAATTTCAAAGAACGTTCGAATCCGACCGAATGCGGGAGGGAGGATTCGAACCTCCGAAGGCACTAAGCCACAAGATGACTTACATCCTGTTCAGCTACTTCCCCTAATGGAGAAGCGACATCTTAAGTCTTGCGC
>CAYJRP010000056.1:0-5215 GCA_964372675.1 Candidatus Woesearchaeota archaeon
TTGCAACTGATGCAACTGGAATAAGAACAAAATTATTCTCCAGTTGGTACAGCTTACGTTGCAAAAAAGAAATAGAGAAGAGAGATCACTTGACAATTCATATAACGACTGGAGTTAAGAGTAATATTGTGACTGCTCTTAACGTGGAAGTCAAATCTGGGAAGGATAATGAGATTTTTAGAGAACACGTCGATAAAACAACTGAAAACTTCGATGCCCATGAATTTTCTGGAGATGGAAGATATTGGTGCAAGGAAAATTGCAAGAAAGTTATTGAAGCAGGAGCAAAACCATACTTCAATGTTTGGAAAAACTGGAGTGGAAAATCTAGAGGATGTATGCCATGGAAATTAATGAATTTGGAATTCAAAAATAATCCGGAAGAATATGGAAAACATTATCACAAAAGAAGCAATGTTGAATCAACAAACATGAGCAAAAAAATGCTTCATGGAAGCATGGTTTATTCTCGCCTTGCATCTGCGAGAATAAACGAAGAAACGCTGAGGTGGATAAACCACAACATATATGTTTTAAATCGGGCCAGATGTGAATGGAAAATCACGCCGAAATTCATGGAGTGATTTTTACACATAGCCGATAGCCTCTTTTTAGCCTGATAACATTATTGCTTTTTACTCTCTAAATCTTTAAAAGTAAGAACGCGGACGTTCTATCATGACAGAAAAGCAGCCAATCTACATTCTCCCGGAAAACACTTCAAGAACAATTGGAAGAGATGCGCAAAGAAATAATATTTTAGCAGCCAAGGTAGTTGCGGATGTTGTCAAAACTACGCTTGGACCAAAAGGTATGGACAAAATGCTCGTCGATTCAGCAGGAAATATTATCGTAACTAATGACGGCGTCACAATTCTTGAGGAAATTGAGTTAGAGCACCCTGCTGCAAAGATGATTGCGGAAATAGCAAAGACACAGGAAAACGAAGTTGGCGACGGCACAACAACAGTTGCAATGCTTGCCGGCAAGTTTTTAGAAAATGCAGAAAAGCTTTTAGATAAAAAAATACACCCAACAGTCATAATCAAAGGATACAAGCTTGCAGCAGAAAAGGCAAAAGCAGACCTAAAAGAAATATCATTTTCAGTGGATAATTCACAAGTTCTCAAGCAGATAGCAATGACAGCAATGACAGGCAAAGGCGCTGAAGGCAACAGGGAAAAATTTGCAAGCCTGATAATAGATGCATTCGACCAAATTTCAAATAGCAATGCAGTCAATATAGACGATGTAAAAATAGTGAAACTAAAAGGAGACTCAATAGAGGACAGCGAGCTTGTCAGAGGAATTGTTCTGGATAAAGAAGCAGCCAACGAGTCAATGCCTAAAATAATAGAAAATGCAAAAATTCTTATCTTAGATATTGCCCTGGAGTTGAAAAGCCCTGAAACAGAAACAAGGATCTCAATTTCAAGCCCAGAGCAATTACAGCACTTTATAGAATCTGAAGAAAGCGTTTTGCGGGAAATGACCAATAAGATAATAAAATCAGGAGCAAATGTGGTTTTCTGTCAAAAAGGTATTGACGACATCGCGCAATACTACTTGGCAAAAGCAGGAATAATGGCTTTTAGAAGAGTTGCAAAGTCGGATATAGATAAATTAGCAAGGGCAGCATCAGCAAAGAAAATCTCAAGCCTGACGGAATTAAATGAGAAAGAATTAGGCTTCGCCCAATTAGTAGAGCAGGTAAAAAAAGGCGATGACTACATGACTTACATAAAAGGATGCAAAAATCCCAAAGCAGTCACAATAATAATTCGAGGTTCAACAGACCACGTCTTGGACGAAATAGAGCGCGCAGTAAAAGACGGCATGGGAGATGTTGCAGCAGCGTTAAAAGACGGCAAAGTTGTCTCAGGCGGAGGAGCTGTAGAAATGGAGCTATCAAAGAGGTTAAGAACATACGCAAGAAGTCTCGGAGGAAGAGAACAGCTGGCAGTGGAAGAATTTGCATCAGCCTTTGAGTGCATACCAGAAGCCCTAGCCGAAAATGCAGGCTTAGACCCAATAACAATAATCACAGAGCTAAAGCAAAAGCATGAATCTGGCTCATTTAAGGACGGCATTAACCTATTCACAAATAAAATAGAAGACTGCGTTGCAGCAGGAATTGTAGAACCCATGAAAGTAAAGCTCCAAGCCATTACTTCGGCAACAGAAGTCGCAACAATGATTTTGAGAATCGATGATGTCTTAGTTTCGTCCGGAAACAGCAGAGCAAAAATGCCGTCAAACCCAATGGCCGAAGAAATGAATGAATAAAATGACAAATGATAGATATAATGACGGCGATATTCCCCTGATATCTAAGGATACGATAGCTGCCATGAAATCAGACCTTAATAGAAGAAAGAGGCCAAACATTGGTTACATTGATTACTTAATAGAAGAGCTAATTACTGAAGACCATGTGCTTTATGAAAGTGCCGTAGTGCTTGGCCGACAAAAAGCGCAGGAGGTGGTAGAAGAATTAGAGATTGCAGGTGGAAAAAGGAGAGACTTAGTAGCAGGCATGTTTCTTAAGTTTTATTTAGCCGGAGTTGCAGGGGGCCGGGCAATAATAAAGAGGCAATTAGCTTCAAACAGATTAGAAGATGAATTAAAGCTTTAAACTTTTAGCTCTTTCTTATTAATAAAATAAATAACAACAGCAGGAATAACAAGCCACCAATTCTTTAAAACAAAAGCAAGCACCAAACAAATCAGAGCAATCAAAGCAAGCACAACAACTTTTGGGTTTTTAATTTTCATTTTTTTGTTTCCATTTAAAGTAATCTTCTAATATCTGCTTATGGGCGGGCACCAAGTTTTCAGGGAGCTCTCTAAAAAATTTAATTTCCTTTGCCTCATTTCCTGCTTTCGCAATTCCACCATGTGTTTTTACAACATATGCATGAGTTATAAGGTGGCCCCTTGGGTCTCTTTTAGGGTCAGAATAAACGCCAAGCAGAATTAAATCACCTTTTTTTACATCCAATGAAGTTTCTTCCTTTGCCTCCCGCAAGGCAGTTTCTTCCACAGATTCTTTGCCAACTTCAAGCATTCCTCCAGGAATCCCCCAATGATTCTTAAACGGATCAAACCTTCTTTTAATAAGAAGAATTCCATCTTTTGTTTCTATCAGGACATCGCTGCAAGCCAGTAATTTTGGTTTTTCTTCCATGCTAAATGCGAGAACCGGGAGTGCTATGCAAAGTTCGATTCCTTTATGAAGAGTTAAAAACCCTATTTATATTTTTATCAGAAGCCTATCAAATTCCCGATGCTTTTATTACTAATCAGAATATTGTAATATAACACAAACATTTAAATACTAATTGCGTATTATTACAATTATATGAAATTAACTAAACCAATGCTTAGGGCGTTTAGTCATGTTATTCAAGGAGAAAATACTCTTGAATCATTAGCAAAAGCTATTCATAAGTCTATTTACTGGACATCTCGTATATTACGCAGTTTAGAGGATGAAGCATTTATCATCAAAAATAGAAGTTCTGCTATCAAAGATAGCCGTGTTTTAATCGGGGTTGCTCAAACACCTCACGCCCTTAAGTTAAGGGAATTATTCTTTACTTATAACGGTATAGATTTTGAAGAGATATTGGCTGATAGCAGAGTATTATTATTGGCAGCTATTAGTGAAGATTGGATGAGTCTTGCAATGGCAGCAGAATTGAGCGAAGTCTCGCAATACATTCTAGAGAGATATAGGCCCAGACTAAAAAATAGGGGGGTCATTATTCATAAAAATGACTTATACACCCTGAATGAAAAAGGATGGCCTCTCTTAAAAGAATTTATCACGGCTTATAAGAATTATTCTACTATTGGAGATGTTAAGTGGAAATATAATGAAGAAACAATTTTTGAGGTGCCCAATGAGAGATTAATCAAAGGAACAATTACAGGTTTATATGCTTACAAAGATTACGGCATAATGATTGGAGTCGTTTCAGCTTTATTTTATTTGCCCAAAAAGAAACTTTCTAAGGAAGAAATTTTTGTCCATTCTTTATTTGAAGTAGATGACCCGCGAACACTACATCTCGCACTCACGTTTTACATAAAGAATAATCTAAATTATAAAAAAGTCCTTCTGTTAGCGATGAAATATGGCAAATATACTATGTTTGAGCATTTCGTTAAGCTTTTAGAAACAAAAGAAAATATAATTAAACTTGACACATTACCTACTTTTGACCGCAGAGATTTTATAAGAATAGCAGATATGTACGGAGTGAAAAATGTTTAATAAAGAAGAACTTAACGAATGGCTTGTTAGAGTAGGCTCTTACGTAGAAAAACCGGTAAGAATTTTTATGATTGGGGGCTGCGCGCTTTCTTTTAGAGGATTAAAAGAGAATACCAAGGACGTAGATATTATCGTTGAATCTAAAAAAGATTTCACTATATCAGATAGTGCAATAAAAAATGCAGGGTTCAAACTTAAGACTGATTTAGATGATGAATTTTACTTAACTGCCCTTGCGGTATATACAAAAGGCGATGATTCTCGTATAGACGTCTTTTTGAAGCAAGTAGGGAAAATGTTTTATCTTAGTGAAAGCATGGTGCAAAGAGCAGAATTTTTTAGAGATTATGGTAAACTCAGCCTTTATCTTATTTCTTTAGAAGACATATTTCTTTTCAAAAGCATGGCCTCCAGACCAGGAGATATAATTGATTGTGATAGATTAATAAGAAAAGGGATCAATTATGATGTGGTGTACAGCGAAATAATCAATCAAAGCATTAACGGAAAGAACTGGTTCTTTTGGGTTTATGAAAGCATATGCAGGTTGGAGAATTATAACAACATTTCACTTCCTATAAAAAACAAAGTTTTTGCGCTTGTTAAAAAGCACTGGAAGGAACGACCAAGTGATTTTATGAAGGATATTGATAATTTGGAGAACAATATTCCCGAGAAGAAACTAATTAAGGAGATAAGGGGTTAATGCCATCAATAAAAATAGAAATTTTTTCCTTTTTTCTCTTTAATTTCTATACGCCTACACATCAGAAAGATTTAGACGATATGCAGACGTAAAATTAATACTCCTATTTTCAAAGAAAGTGCCTACAAATTAATTAGATTTGCGTTTCGTGGTCACCTAAGCGTCAATATGTATAGAACAATAGTAAATATTCGATGCGAGAACCGCTAACACTATGCAAAGTTCGATTC
>CAYJRP010000057.1:0-5052 GCA_964372675.1 Candidatus Woesearchaeota archaeon
AGAAATTTTTATTATTTCAAGCTAATGAGAGCTAGAAATATCAGAAAAATGCAGAGGAAAGTCCAGTCATATGCTGAAGGAGAAACCGATTATAGAAAACTCATGGAGAGTTATCAGGGCTGGCAAGCTTACGCAAAATGGGCAAATACCCTTAAGCTAAGGAGAAAAATTCTAAAAGAGATATATAAGATACGGAAATCTAAAAAAGATGAAATAAACATAGAAAAATATTTCAAATAGACCACCGAAATATTTATATATCAACTTCTTCCATAAAGAAGCAGAGGTTCTAGATTTTTATGAACGAAGATATTAGCAAAAATATAATGCATTCAGGAACAAGCATTGTAGGAATAGTCTGCAAAGACGGCGTAGTTTTGGGAGCAGATCGCAGGGCAACTGCAGGCAACATAGTTATGTCCAAAAATTCATTAAAAGCTGTAAAAGTTAATGATTACATAGCCACTGCGGGTTGCGGGGTTGCCTCTGACATCGATTTAAGCCAGAGAGTATTTGCAGCAGAGCTTAAACTCAAAGAGTTAAAGACAAAAACAAGGCCGACAGTATTAGAGGCAGCAAATTTGTTTGGCATGATGGCTTACAGAAATATTAGGACGCCTAGTATGATTGCAAGCATTGTCGGAGCCTTGCTTGCCGGAGTTAATGAAGACGGTACAGCTGAAATGTACACAATAGAACCCGCTGGAGGAGTCTACAAAGTAGATAACTATGACGCTAATTTCAGCTCTGGAATGCCTTACATTTTAGGATTCTTGGAGCGGTCTTGGAAGCCAAATCTTACAGTGGAGCAGGGAGTGAATCTCGCAGTTGAGTCTCTTAAAGCATCGTTGGAAAGGGATTCTGGATCAGGAAACGGAATAGATGTTCTGACAATTACAAAAGATGGAGTAAAAAAAGTAGTTTCACAAGAGATAATTCCAACATTCAAATAATCTCAATTATATTCTAAAATGAGCGAAATATTAAAGCAAATAAGTAATGAATTGCCTAAGGGAGTGATTAGCGAGGCGATTTTTGAAGGCGCAAACATAGTCTTGTACACAAAAGACAAAGATTTCTTCAAAAACGGAGAGGACAAAATACGCGAAGTTGTGGGAAAAATTAAAAAAAGAATAGAGCTCAGGGCAGATGCAGAAATACTTGCTTCAGAAGAGGAGACAGAAAAAACAATAAGAGCCCTAGTTCCAGAAGAAGCAGAGCTAACAAGCATTATATTTGATGTTCAAAGAAGCACCGTCATAATTGAAGCAAAAAAACCAGGACTCGTTATAGGAAAGCAAGGCTCAATTCTAAAAGACATAAGAAATTCAACAATGTGGACTTCAATAGCTCAAAGAAGCCCGGCGCTAAACTCAAAAATAACTGAAAAAATCCGCTCAGTTTTATACGCTAATAATTCTTATAGAAAAAAATTCCTTAATGAAATAGGAAAAAAGATTTACGCTGATTGGAATCCTGAAAAAATGGACATGTGGATAAGGCTTACTTATCTAGGCAGTGGAAGACAAGTTGGACGCTCTTGTTTGCTATTGCACACGCCAAAGTCTAAAATAATTCTTGACTGCGGAATAAATCCAAGCGTTCTAGAAGGCCCTGAAAGATTTCCTTACTTGGATGTTTCAGAGCTTGGAGGTCTAGACCAAGTTGATGCAGTAGTTATTTCGCACGCCCATCTTGACCACGTGGGAATTGTTCCTTATCTTTACAAGATGGGATACAAAGGCCCGGTTTATTTCACCCCACCAACAAGAGACATAGCAGCCCTTCTCGCACTTGATTATGTAGGTGTCGCATATAAGCAGGCAGCAGCGCCTTTGTACAAAGCAGACGATGTAAAAGAAATGGTTAGGCATTCAATCGTCCTTAATTACGGCGAAGTTTTTGATATAACTCCAGACATAAGAATTACATTTTACAACGCAGGCCACGTTCTTGGTTCTGCGGTAACGCACATAAACATCGGAAACGGCCTGCACAATTTTGTCTATTCTGGAGATTCAAACTACAGAAAGACCAGATGCTTGGACCCAGCAACAAACCATTATCCAAGAGTAGAATCCATAATGGTGGAATCAACATACGGCTCAAAAGACCAGGTCCAGCCTCCTCTGCAGGAGACAGAAGAAAAATTTATGAAATTAGTAAATGATGTAATTGAAAGAAAAGGAAAAGTTCTTTTGCCAGAGCTTGGACTCGGTCATGCTCAAGAAACATTATTAAGAGTGGAAGATGCAATAAGAACAGGAAAGCTTCCTGAAATTCCTGTTTACTTGGACGGCATGCTCTGGGACATCACAGCCATCCATACTGCCTATCCTGAATTTCTTGGCTCCAATTTAAGAAACAAAATATTTCAGGATGAAAATCCATTCACATCTAATTTATTCAAGAAAGTAGGCTCGCCAGCAGAAAGAAGGCAAATCATAGAAGGAGGTCCATGCATAATCATTGCAACATCAGGAATGCTTATGGGGGGTTCATCTATCGAATATTTCAAGAATTTTGCAGACAATCCTAAGAACTTAATTATTTTCGGATGTTATCAAGGCCCAGGTTCGCCAGGAAGAGCGGTCTCAGAAGGAGCCAAAATAGTGAAACTCCCAGACCAGCTTGGAGGAGAAACAATAGGTGTTAAAATGCAAGTTGAAACAATGTCGGGTTTATCCGCTCATTCGGGAAGGTTAGAGTTAATGCAATTCATTGGAAGAATGACACCAAGGCCTAAAAAAATAATAATCAGCCACGGAGAGCAATCCCGCGCATTAGACTTGGCATCGAGCATCTACAAACAGTTCAGAATAGAAACAATAGTTCCAAGGAATTTGGAGACAATACGTTTGAAATAGTTTAGTTTTGAATAAAAATTTAATTTTTTAAGATCTTATGGAAGAAAGCAATCCCTCTATTAATCTTTGAATAGTCCTCTCTATAATAGTCAGTCAATCGCTTCTCATCAACTTTAGTTATTATCTCGCTGGCTTTTTCTGTTGCACCCCTCATACCCGAGATTACAAAAACTTCTGGTGAGTTTGCACTTAACTTAATTATAATTTTTTCAATCTCCTTTTCAACTTCCGTATGGTATCTTACAAAACATACATGAGCCTCAACATTTTCTAGAAAAAACATCAGCCTATTTTTCATTATCTCTTCAGACACATGAATTTCTACAAGATAGGTTATATACCTACTAACTATCCCGCTTTGCACCGCTTGAGCGATGTGAACACCTCCAGTATCATATCTTTCAAATAATCTTGACCTAAGACCCTCTATTCTTTCATTATCCCTTCTCTCCTCTAATTTCCTTAGGGTTAACCCAATTACTATCTGTGTTAATAAATTTTTATCATCAATATCGTCGTAGTTTAGCTTAATTATAAGCTTTTTTAGTCCGAAAATGCCTCAATCACCAAACTTTAATTCATTAGATTTTAAATCTTCACGAACATTCTCTAAAGTTTTTTTATCTTGGACAAATGCAATTTTTCTATTCTTAAATTTTTGCGCAAGGGTTTTAATGAAGTCTATTCCTTTATTTATCACCGCTTTGGCAGCCCCTTCAGCCGCACGCGCTATAGGATCGTCAGAAGGCGTCTCCATATTCCTGAAGGTACATGAGAACGCTTAACTCATTATCGTCTAAGATTATTGTACTCCCAGGAAAAATGAGCATGGTATCTACTTTCACATTAGTTCCAGTATATTTATCTTGTATCTGCTCGCCTAAATCGTTCAAAACATATTCCCCATCTGATTTGAAGCCAAGTTCTTTTAAAAGAAGAAGTTTATCTTCAGCTGAGAGGTTTTTCAAAGAAAACTGTTCAAGGTTAGCAACATCTACTTTTTCCATATTAACTTTAAATAACCAGACTATATAAATATTATTTATCGTTGGGACACAGTTAAGCAAATAAAATAAGACCGCACCATCTTTAAATACTATTTAATCTAAGCAATTAAAATAAGAAAATTATACAATGAAGCACAGCGTAAAAATAACAATGATTCTTGTTGCAATGTTTTTCATAACCCAGTTAATCGGTCTTTTTGTCGCAAATACTTTGTTAGTAACAGAAACAACAATTAATCAGGAAACAGGAGAAACCCTGACGTCCTATCCAAATCTGCCAGATGCATTTGAACCGCCAAGAGGGATAACTCCTGTAAACGCGACAACATCCATAATCATCGCCTTAATCATCGCAATCTCTTTAATGTTTTTGCTGATGAAGCTCAAGGCAGAAACATTCCTGCGATTATGGTTTTTCCTTGTTGTAATAATCGGAGTAGCACAGGCATTAAGCGCCTTCTTGATTAAAATCCCAAATGCTTTTTTAATCTCCTTAATAATTGCAGTGCCTCTCGCAATCTTCAAGATATTCAAAAGAAACCTTTTAGTGCACAATTTCACAGAGCTCCTTGTTTATCCAGGGATAGCCACATTTTTCATCCCAATTCTAAACATTTTTACCGTCGTAGTCCTTTTAGTTATTATCTCGGCTTATGACATCTACGCTGTCTGGCACGCCGGTTTCATGCAAAAAATGGCAAAATATCAAATCCAGAAGCTGAAAATCTTTTCAGGATTTTTCGTTCCATACATGGCAAAGCAGGACAGGATAGCATTAAAAGAGGCAGAAGCAAAAGGCAAAAAGCCGAAAAAAGTCAAAGTCAATCTTGCCATCCTCGGAGGAGGCGACGTTGTATTCCCAATTCTTCTCGCAGGCGTTGTCCTAAAAACTCTGGGTATTTGGCAAGCAATAATAATTTCAATAGGCGCAACTCTGGCATTAATGTATTTATTCTACACATCAGAAAAAGGCAGGTTCTATCCCGCCATGCCTTTCATATCCATAGGCTGCTTGATAGGGTTAGGCGTGGCTTATTTGATTTAGTTTGAGAAAGTCTTTTTTATTTCATCCATGGCTTCTCTTTCAGCCGTCTTTACTCTCTTTCTTATTTCTTCTCCAAATAATTTAATTCCATCAGATGTAACAACAGCAAGGTTTAAACCGCTTGTATAAATAT
>CAYJRP010000058.1:0-5008 GCA_964372675.1 Candidatus Woesearchaeota archaeon
AGTCATCTTTTTCCATTCTTCAGAATTATTATTTAGTATTCCCATGATAAACTTCCCTTATTTGAACGATCTCCTGCAAATTCTTTACAGTTCCAAAATCAACATCAATAGGGTTAATCTTGTAAACTTCTTGATCTATTTCATAATCTATTTTTTATTGAATTCTTCGGTAGTGATGATTATATCATATCCTCCAACTTGCTCAACTTTATGTTTGTATATTCCAGTGTAAGAAAGACTAGATTCTTCATATCTTTTAAATTTGAATACTGCATCATTCATTAAGTTGCTATTAAACACACCTAAACTAACTAATAATTCAAAATCTTCTACTTTCAATCCTGTAACTTTTTTAAACAAGCCTGGTTCAAGTTTTGTAATAACATCTTTTAATGTTCTTTCTCTATAATCTGTTAAGTACATGAAGATTGGGATTCTGGTCGCAAATTTGATAAGTTTCTTCTGTATTTCTTTTCTCTTACTCATATATTCTCTTTCTTCGTCTGATAATTTTTTCTTTTCCTTTGGAGAAATATTTTCATCATTGGCAAGTTTTTGTTTGGCCTTTTTTACAGATTCTGACTTATTGATAATTAGTTCTATATCACGATTCAAACTTCTGAATCCTTCAATACTCATCAGTGCTTCCATAGCCCTAGGATTGTTTAATATTTTGTTTAAGGTACCATTGTCTACATTAACCAATAATGCGCTTTCCCATCTTCTTGCAAGCAATGAAGCTGTTGTTCCACTCATAGCCATCTCAATTATTCCAGAAGCATCAATCTGTTTCATAGTACTTCCATCATAGGCAAGAACCGGGAGAAAATCAATGAATTCCTTGATCTTTTTTTCTGAATCTGTTTCCTCAGGATTTAGATTACAGCTATAATCTGCTATTTGCTTCAATGCCCTATTTGGTGCAAAATCAAAAATGTAGCATTCCCTCTTGATTATCTCTTCAGCATTTGGCGATTTTCCGTCTGGGTTCTTTACTGTCCATGGAGATTGTACCCTAAATGCTGCTTGAAAATAAGTTTCTGGACTTGTAAGATTTCTAAGCATGAGAATTCCTGTCCAAGGCTTCACAGTTACGCCCGTCGTTAATTTTCCACAGGATAAAGTAATTGATTTACTCTTCAATGGCTCTTCCATTGCTTTTTGAACAGGTTTTAATGCATCCAAACCAATACCTGCGCTTGCACCAGCAGCGACAACAATATTGTAATCATGACAATATTTATTCTGTTTCTGCATCAATAAGTTTTTCATAGCATGGCAAGAAGCAACATTGGGCATGAACCATATTGTATGGGATAATATATTTAACAATCTTGCATCTGAATAAGGTAAGGGTGGTTTTTTAGCCCCTAATTTGAGATTATCAAGATTTGATGCCAAATAATTTCCACGTATTAAGTCAAGCCATTTTTGAACATCATCTTCATAAACAAATTTTGCATTTTTTCCCTCACCTTTAGCAGAGAAAAATACATTTAGATCAAACGTGTCAAACTCTCCACCACTAGCAAGATTTATGACTGAATGTGGTAACTGATATGTTAACAAAACTATTCTTGGAAGCGGTTCGTAAGGATTATTGGGTTTTTTCCAGTTTTCTTTTGCTCTTTGCTCATCAGAATAAGTCCAATGGTATATCTGTTCCTCAATAAATTCTCCTGAAATTATCGCTCTAAAAGGAGTTCCTGATAAGTAAAGATATGCACTTGTTTTTATGGGCATTATGCTTTCTAAATACTCAACTTTATCTTCTTCTTCAGGCCCTTTAGATGTCTCCTCTTCATATTCTTTATCTTCTATGATAATCTCTTTTTCCTCATCAAACAGGTTCTTTGCTAATTCTCTCCAAGCACCATAATGGTATTCATCAAAAATAATACAATCCCATTTTGTCTTGTGAACCCATTCATTTTTGGCTTTAATGCCACCCAAAGAGTTTCTTCCTAAATAATCCTGAAAAGAGCCAAAGCATATTATTGGCTTTTTCTGTTTTAATTTTTTATAATCTAGATCTGAATGTCTGGAGAAAAACTGCCAACCTTCAAAATCCACATGATTTGATATATCTTCTTCCCATGCACTTTCAACAGCTGGCTTGAATGTCAATACTAAAATCTTTTTCCAACCCATTTTCTTTGCTAATTGATATGCGGCAAAAGTCTTTCCAAATCTCATTTTGCAATTCCACAAAAAATGAGGGGTCTTTTTTTCTTCCTTAAAACTAGAGAAGTATTCAGAGGCTCTTCTTACAGCTTCAATCTGCTCAGGCCTCATTTTAAAGTTTAGAGTTCTGTTATCTTCATTTATAATTCCTGTTTTGAGTGCTAAAACTGTTGCTTTAACTTGCTCGACAGAGCATGCAAACCATTCCCCACCTCTACCTTTAACGCCTTTCTTAATAAGAAGCCTATGGACTGCATGATCATCAAAATAAGTGCCATCTTTTCTCATGGCAGATTCTTCAAAAACAATCTTATATGGGGGATTGCCTGGTCTTTTCGTAGGATATTGCTCTGCTACTCTTTTTTTTACATCAACTGTGGTATAACCTATTTTTAATAAGCCTTCATAAGACTTATCAGTATATGCGTAAATCTTAGGACTCAAGTCTGGCTTTGGAGGAAAAAATTCCTTAATCTTCACTTTCATCAGGTATTTCCTCTTCTGGAGTTTCCGAAGTATTTGGTTTTATCATAGTTTCAATAAAATCAATCTCTTCTTTTGTTAGCTTGTATTTTTTGTAGAGTTCTTTATCTGTCCAAGGCTTTGAAAAGTCTTGCATAGGAACGAAAGCATATGCATTTTTCATGGTATTTTGGGTTATCTTACCAAGAGAAGCCATCATATGAAAAAATTTAGTCTGCATATAACTTACTACATTTTCAGATGTTTTCTTATTATCAAAAGGACCTATAACCAAATATGTTTCCGTACAACATGAATTTGGTTCTGCTAAAAAAGGATTTATCCAATCGGTTCTTAAATTCCCAATTCCCCATGCTTTTGGAATTAATATTTTATATTTGTTAATCCAACCAATATTCTTCTTTAGGCAGGATTTGTCAATATATCCAATACCTTCTTTCCTCCAACCATTATAATAAAACAAAACACTATTTGCAGAAGGTTCTAACTTAAAATCAGGTTTTACTCTTTTGTAGCTATTCTCAACTCTAACATCAAATCCGAAAGGATCATTTGCACTAATTAATTCTGAAAAACTGTTTTCTTTGTAGTTTTGAACTTTCCTTAATATAGGAATTGCTTGGTTATATCTAATGAAAGTATTTGCTCCCTTTTCTAACAATGGCCTTTCAGATTCTGAAAGTATACTATCCGCTTCATAGGTGAATACTTTGCATTTACCTCTGTTGTCTCTATCCCACAGAAAATAACAAACCCCTCCTTTTATTTCAACACCTGGAAAACAATCTCCTGCATTAGGGTAATCATGAAGAATCCTTATTCTATCATCTTTTAACATATTATCTCTGAATTTATCAAGACCCCTTCCTCCACTGAACCAACGAGCAGGAATAATCATTGTTAAGAACCTTGGACTAAGTTTCTTTGCCTGCAAAACAAATTTATCATATATAGGTATAGCACTTGTACCCTTTCCTCCTCCATCATTTAGCTGATAAGGTGGATTCCCTATTATTACGTCGAATTTCATTTTGAATATTTCCTCCGGTTTATTTGTGTGAATGAACTCATAAGCGTGAGATTCCAATTCATCTCCTCGGTCATAAACTTCCTGGCTTGCTCCACAGTATTTGCATCTTCCATTTTCCCAAATGTGATTAATATTACTAAACTTAATATTGCCGTCCTTGTTTTTAAATTCTGTGGAAACTGAGTATTTACCATTAGCTGTTTTTGAACAATATAATGACCTGCGAGACACCAAAGCTGTTAATTCTGTTATTGCTATTCCATATAACTGGTTATTTAATATATGATTTATTCTTTTCTGTTTGTCTGGAATCTGTTTTTCTAGTCCTTTATTGAGCCTCTTCGCTATTTCTCTCAGGAAAATCCCTGTTTTTGAAACCGGATCCAAAAATTTGGCATTTTTATCAGACCAAAGTTCTTTGGGTAATAAATCCAGCATTTCATTAACAATTTTAGGCGGCGTGAATACTTCGTCGTTGCTTAAACTCGCAAGACAGGTCAATATGTCTGGGTTATAATCAATCTTATTCATTATCAGCTAACTCCATATAGTTGATGATTGGATGATCTTTATGCACATTGGGCAATATAACTCTTTCGCCGGTATCGCTATCTGTTGTGAAACTCCACAAAAGAGTAGGACTAAAAATATCTTTGAAAGAATATTCTTTTCTTTTAATCTTTGAATCATTATAGGGCATTGACCATTCCGAAAAAATTAAAGGTTTGCCTTTGGTATCTTTCATTGTTAAGGCATCACCGCATATAATATTTTTACTTAATATAAATTTCAAAACCTTAACATATTTATTGTTGATTTCATGTTTGAAGATAGCGATATATTCTTTTTCAAAGATTTCAAGCAAGCGATCTCTGCATTCTTCAACGTTATCTTCAAGTAAATCAATTCCATATAAACTGGAAATAACTATGACTCCATATTTCTCATATTCTGGCTGGCTTTTTTTGTATTTTTGTTTTAAAACAGCTAACTTTCTATTTAATACTTCAACTAAGAAATTTCCCGTCCCGCAAGCAGGTTCTAGAAATTTTGAATCTAATCGTTCTGTCTCATTCTTCACTAAGTCGAGCATCCCATTTACTTCACGTTCATGAGTAAAAACTTCGCCATGGTTCGTTACCCTATGCTTAGATTTTATTTGATTGTTTGAATTAATTTTAGTCATGATTATTAATCTCCTTTGAAAACATTTTTTCTAATTATTTCTTCTTTCCCCTGCTCTTTCGTTATCATCGTCTCCCCTCACTCCCCCTCGCCACACTCAAATAAAAGCTTTTGCATTTTGGGCGG
>CAYJRP010000059.1:0-4947 GCA_964372675.1 Candidatus Woesearchaeota archaeon
AGTCATCTACAAAGCTTTATAAATGAATTTAGTTTATAAGGGGGGGGTATTAAAATGGCGCACGGTAAATCTAACTTGCAGGTTCAAAATATCGTCGCTACTGCTTCTCTTGGGAAAGATGTTTCCCTTACTAAACTTGCAAAATCGCAGGCTAATACTGAATATAATCCTGAACAGTTTCCGGGCTTGGTTTTAAGAGTTAAGAAGCCAAAGTCTGCTGTTCTTGTGTTTTCTTCTGGGAATCTTGTGTGTACTGGAACTAAATCTGTCGCACAAGTTAAAGAGGTTGTTGCGCAAGTAATCAAACAACTTGCGAAAATTGGGGTTAGGATAACTGCCAAACCTAAAGTGACGGTGCAGAACATTGTTGCTTCAGGAAGCATCAACGTGGATCTTAACCTTAATATTCTTGCTCTTGAGTTAGAAAATACAGAATATGAGCCAGAGCAATTTCCTGGCCTGGTATATAAATTGGACGAGCCTACTGCAACCTTTTTGTTGTTTTCTAACGGCAAGCTGGTTTGTACGGGAACAAAAAATAAAGATGAGCTTGATGAGTCAATGGTTAAGCTTAACAAAAATATCAAGGCTGTTTTGAATAGATTGAAGAAGGAGAAATAAATGTTAGGTCAATTTTTACAAACCGCAACTTTGGGAACTGATTACGGGTCTTTGGCTTCCGCGTTTCTTGCTTTGGGGATTTTTATTATCATCATCTTATTAGGGCTGATTGCAATCTTTTACGTTTACATGTCTTTGGCTTACATGGCAATTGGCAGAAAAGCAGGGCTAAAGAGCCCCGGGCTGGCGTGGATACCTTTTATTGGGCCGCAAATTATTTCATTCCAGGCGTCTAAGATGCACTGGTGGCCATGGCTTCTTTACATCATGTTTTTTATTCCATTTGTGAATATTGCTGTCGCAATTGTGCTGGTTGTTTACTCTGTTATCTGGCACTGGAAAATGTTTGAAGCAATCGGAAAGCCCGGATGGTGGGCTATTTTGCTGCTTCTGCCTGTTGTTGGTCTGGTGATGATTGGCATTGCTGCATGGGGCAAATCAGAATCTGCAACAATGCAGGCGCCTCAAGGATTTACGCAAATTCCGTAAGCTTCTTTTGCTTTCCTAAATTATTTAGCAAATAGGACCTTGATGTGTAGTTTGATATTGGCTGCTTTAATCTTGACTGAATATCTGCAAGGGCTTCTTTTAGTGTTGCGAAATTTTCCGGGCTTTTGCTGAAAGCTTCTCTCGATGTTTCTCTTAAGATGCCGACGCCAAGAGGGGCGTAATATTGCGGGCGGATTTCTCTCATTACAACACATGAGGCTTGTCGCTTTATTTTTTCGAGATATTCTGTGACAGCGACACGATTGCTGTAATATGCACCTGTGACACTGTCAGCATATTTTTTTCTTGGGAAGAAAGTTTCGTAGTCCTGCCAGACAGCTCCTTCACTAAATTGGTTTTTTATTGATATTTCTAAAACTTCAAAGCTCCATTTATCAGGAATAAGAAGAAACTCGTAATGGTTTCCCAGGTACTCTGCTGTGAATACACAATATTCTGATATTTCCTGGAATTGCCTTATTTTTTCAAGCTTTGCTTTTGAGATTGTATCATCTACGGCTGTTATTGACCAGCGAGTCGGGACTAATTTTCTGTTTTTCCTTAATCCTAATAACCCCGCCGAGAGTATTTTGATTATACTCGAGGTTTGAATGTTTGCTTTATGTAATTCTTGAATTGCAAGAGCTGATTTTACGTCTGTATCGTTGACTAAATAGTCTATTCTTGGTTTTACAGGAGCATTCTCATCTAGCGAGACTTTGTTTATTTCCGCCGCTTTTGGAATTAGCGGGGTTCTTGAGTCTTGTTCTTCATTTTTTGTTATTGGCTTTTTTAATTCAAATGAAGCCGCTATTGACTTGTGAGTCATGGCAATTTCTTTCATTACTCCGAGGAAAGATGTTTGGAGCTTTTTTATGTTGCTTTGAGTTCTGCCGTAGATTAATTGATTTCTATATTCCATAATTTTGTAAATTGGAAGCTTGTTTTTATGCCACAATTCTGGAGAGGACATTATTTGAGTGTCTCCATGCTCCTGAGGCGATAAAATTCCTGTGTAGACATTAGGATAGTTCCACTTCCCGACAAATATTTCTGGAGGGGTTGAGCCTGAAAATGATTCTAGTTTTACAGGTTTTCCTATGAAGAAATTGTGTTTTTCACACTCGGATTCTCCGCAGGTTTTGCATAGCTTTGGCATGTTGTTTTTAGATGCTCTGGGTTTATAGAAATTATTGGGCTCGAGAGGTTACTATTAACAATGCTTTAATGCCCTGCATTTGAATGTGGCTGAAAATTATTATAATCCTTTCTTAAGATTGGACCTTGCTAAAATAAAGATTGTTCTTATAATGGGGATGTATCGGATTGGCTAAATATGTGAGACTAAGCGCTTATTTTCTTTTTATGATTCTTCTTATTGAGAAAAAGTGGACAAGGCCTATTACTGCGACTAAAATGCCAATGAAAATTGCCGCTCCCCCCACACTTACTAAAGTCGGGTTGTCCTTGCCAAACTGCATTAACGCCAGGCCGAAGACTACTGCTGTTAGCGATGTTCTTATGTAGGCAAGCATTGTCCTTTCGTTGGAAAGCATTGTCCTTTCCTGGGAAAGCCATTCCTCTTTTGTCAAACTAACGCTCTTTTTCATCTGCATAAATAGAATTTGAGATATTTAAAAGTGATTGCCTGCTTAACGCCCTCCGGGAAGGTTTCCTGCGCGATAGCCGTGTTTTCTTAGCTCGTGAATTAGGTCTGCTACCTTGAATGGCAGCTTTGCCGGCCCGAAAAAATAAAGCCTTTTTTCCTCCTCTATTCTAAGGATTTCTGTATCGCTGTGATGCTCTCTATTGACATTTAATATCAAGTAGATGCGTTCGCCGCCTATTTCATTTGGAGGGATTACGCTTATTTTATGGTCCATTACTTCATCTTTAAGATACCTGTTTATTAGTTCCCTTAAGTCTGCCTGCTTGTCCATATTTATCTCTTTAAGTCAGAAATCCCGAGAAGGATAAACAATGCGCCTATCATTACGACAAGCCAGAAAATTCCGCCTTTTAGGAATGCCCATGATGCGCCCCAGAAATTCCATAGGCCCCAGCTTTGTGATGCATAGGCAACAAGAATTGCGCCAATTACCAGGATAAGGCCGATTAAAAGTTCACTCCATTTGTTCATGTATTTGTTTACTATTAGGCATTTATAAATATTTTTGTTGATTTGTGTTTTATTGGAGTGATAAATAAATGATGGAAAAATAAAGCTACTTATTTTTCTCTACATTTTCTATTGGAGGAGTTTGTGCTTTTGGGATATTGAACTCTTGCAGGCAGGGTCTGCTATTTGGACCATCAACTATAAAGGCATATCTCTTTCTGTTGTAGATAGCATAAGTTTCTTTTTGACCATTTTCATCAAGATCATCCAATTTTATTTCGAGTTTGTTTGGAACTACAAAGCCGTTTTGAACTTCATCAACTTTGGGGATATAATTGCTCCTAATTAGGAAATATCCAGATCCAAAAAAACCTAATACTCCAAATAGTAATGAAGTACCAAGGTTACCTAATGTAAGATACCTTCGAGTGTTGTCTTTTTCATTCATAGTTTTTCTATAAGTATCCATTGTCGTCTCTTTAAAGAAACTATTTTTGTCGACCCTTCAATACTTATTGAAGTTTTCAGGGGATTTATAAAGATGTTTTCTTTCTTTTTTACATGGCTAAAGAAAGTTCCATAAGCGTTGATTTGGATGACCCTAGAATTGGGAAAATAGCAGATGTTATCTCAAATAAGACAAGCAAGAAAATTTTAATGTTACTTGCAGATGGAGAGATTAGTGAAGGAGATATTTCTTCCAAGCTGGGACTGCCGATTAATACTATTGAGTATAATCTGAAAAAGCTGATGGAAGCTGGCTTGATTGAAAAGGCACAAAAGTTCTTCTGGAGCGTAAAGGGCAAAAAGATTCCGCTATACAAGGTTTCCAACAAGAAGATTGTTATTTCTCCAAAGAGCAGTTCTGGTGGGATTATTTCTGCCTTGCTGATTTCAGGATTAATTGCGCTTGGAATTAAAATTTTCTCTTCAAGCTCCCAAGATGCGATACAGACTGCTTCGGATTCAAGTGGCGGCAGCGCCAGCGTTGCTGCTCCCGCAATTGAGACTGCTTTGCGAGCCACTAATGAGGCTTATAACACTGGAGTTTTCACTTATGCTAATTCATGGCTGTGGTTTTTGCTTGGCTCATTGATTGCTGTTTTTGTAATAATACTGACAAAGATAATCATTGAAAGGAGGTTGAAATAAATGGAAAATAAAACAATCGGGATAATTATTGGAGCAGTGATTTTGATAATTGTAGGATATATGATTTACAACGCCGGGCCTGTTGTTTCTGCTCAAGGAACCAGTGAAATAGAAGTTATGCCTGATTTAGTTTCTGTTAACTTGAATGTTCAAAGCAAGGGAAATACCTTGCAGGAAACGCAGGAAATGAACCAGGAAATAAGCGACGCCTTAATAGTGGAGTTGATCAGAATTGGATTTGATGAAGATGAGTTAAGGTTTGTTAACTATAATGTCTATCCACAATATGACTATGGAGTGATTTTGCCTGGAGGTAATTACAAAGAAAAAGGTTATGTTGTTTCGCAGCAGCTTGTAGTGAAAACTTCAGATGTGCAAAAAGTTCTTGAAATTGTTAATGCTGCCGTGAATTCTGGCTCGTTAGTACAATACATTCAGTTTGAAGTTTCTGAAGATAAGCAGAAGGAATACAAAAAACAGGCGCTTGAAGAGGCAAGCAGGGATGCGAGGGAAAAGGCACAAGCGATTGCAGATGGGCAGGGAAGAAAGCTTGGAAGATTAGTTGC